>NZ_JBPAOH010000328.1:0-1839 GCF_050875635.1 Tolypothrix sp. VBCCA 56010 | reverse complement strand
CCCCTTCGGTGAATGCGATCGCCAGCCAGGAACTGTGCAACGGTTCATCGACGGCGGCGGTGACGTTCAGCGGAACGGCGACGGGTTACAGCTGGACCAACGATACCCCTTCGATCGGTCTTCCGGCCAGCGGCAGCGGCAACATCGCAGCGTTCACGGCAGTGAACAACGGCAACTCGCCTGTGACCGCAACCATCATCGTTACTCCTGCATACGGTGCATGCGCCGGTTCGACCGCATCGTTTACGATCCGTGTCAATCCGAATCCGACCTTCACAGCCACCAACAACGCATCCAACATCTGCAGCGGTGCGGCGACCAACATCGCCTTTACGAGTCCGACTTCGGGCCATCGTATCAACGTGGTGAGCGTCAGCTATGGATCGGTGACGGGCGGAACGGTGGTAGCCGGCACGACCACATTTACCAACGGCAATACATTGGCCGAGACGCTGACGAACACGACCAATGCTCCAATCGATGTGGTGTACACATTCAACGTCACGACCCCTCTGACAACACCCCCGTGTCCTCTGACACCGGTGAACCAGGTAGTGACGGTTCGGGTGCAGCCAGCCCCGGTATTTACATTGACCAATAGCGCGGCCACGATCTGCTCCGGCAGCCAGGCAGCGATCACCCTCAACACACCGGTGACCGGAGCGCAGGTGCGTCTGCAGAACGTGAGCTATGGGGCGGTTACCGGTACACTCACGGCGGGTGCGCTATATACCAATGGTCAGCAGATCACCGAAGTGCTGGTGAACAACACCAACTCGCCGGTGACGGTAGTATACACCTTCGAAGCGATCGTAGGATCGTGCGGACCGAGCGCGACTCAAACCGCCAGCGTGGTGGTGAATCCCAACCCGACCTTTACGGCCACCAACAACGCATCCAACATCTGCAGCGGTGCGGCGACCAACATCGCATTCACAAGTCCGACTTCGGGCCACCGCATCAATGTGGTGAGCGTCAGCTATGGATCGGTAACGGGCGGAACGGTGGTAGCCGGCACGACCGTGTTTACCAACGGCAATACATTGGCCGAGACGCTGACGAACACGACCAATGCTCCGATCGATGTGGTATACACATTCAACGTCACGACCCCTCTGACAACACCCCCGTGCCCTCTGACACCGGTGAACCAGGTAGTGACGGTTCGGGTGCAGCCAGCCCCGGTATTTACATTGACCAATAGCGCGGCCACGATCTGCTCCGGCAGCCAGGCAGCGATCACCCTCAACACACCGGTGACCGGAGCGCAGGTGCGTCTGCAGAACGTGAGCTATGGGGCGGTTACCGGTACACTCACGGCGGGTGCGCTATATACCAATGGTCAGCAGATCACCGAAGTGCTGGTGAACAACACCAACTCGCCGGTGACGGTAGTATACACCTTCGAAGCGATCGTAGGATCGTGCGGACCGAGCGCGACTCAAACCGCCAGCGTGGTGGTGAATCCCAACCCGACCTTTACGGCCACCAACAACGCATCCAACATCTGCAGCGGTGCGGCGACCAACATCGCATTCACAAGTCCGACTTCGGGCCACCGCATCAATGTGGTGAGCGTCAGCTATGGATCGGTAACGGGCGGAACGGTGGTAGCCGGCACGACCGTGTTTACCAACGGCAATACATTGGCCGAGACGCTGACGAACACGACCAATGCTCCGATCGATGTGGTATACACATTCAACGTCACGACCCCTCTGACAACACCCCCGTGTCCTCTGACACCGGTGAACCAGGTAGTGACGGTTCGGGTGCAGCCAGCCCCGGTATTTACATTGACCAATAGCGCGGCCACGATCTGCTCCGGCAGCCAGGCAG
>NZ_JBPAOH010000327.1:0-1846 GCF_050875635.1 Tolypothrix sp. VBCCA 56010 | reverse complement strand
TAACATAAACCCCTCCGATTTTGACTCTGGAGGGGATTTTATTGCTTTAATGTTATGCCTGCGAACCCTCTAAAGCATAACTAGCAACTTGGGTTAGTTAATTAATTTCCCGTTTCAGACGACGCACCACAACTTCTGATATTCGTTGCTTAACTGCTATTTCCCACTTACAAATATAATCGTATTAAAAAATACTATTAATCTCAGTAAAATTCTAGGTACAAGGTGTAGCTGTCCTTCTGGTGTACCGCCGAAGGAGTCAACGGAGTCAACCAAAGCACGGCGGTTGCGGACGGTGGCAAGCATACCCACTTGGGGATTTGTTAAATTTTTACCCGTTTTTTTAATGCTTGCTATCATTTTGTCCACTTCTTTAGTGTTAGACTTGTTTGTCTAACCTCCCATTTTAGCTATGCAGAAAGCGTTACTGCGGAAGATTTATAGTGACAAATGAGACAGGAAACTGGAAAACCATTAGAATAATCTCAATTGCGACCAAGTAACCCACCATTTAATGTATGGCGCGATCGCTCAAAGTTAGCCAAAATTCGATTGAAACTCTCAAGTTAGCTTCGAGACGTAGTGGATATGCACGTCAACAAGATATTGGTGAAGAGTTAGGGCTATCTTTGGCAACTGTGAAAAGATTTTTCAGTGGCAAACCAATTGAACGCTCAATTTTTCTAGAAATATGTCAAAAATTGGAGCTTAATTGGCAAGAATTAGTAGATGTTGAGAATCAAGATGAGAAAAATTTCTCCCGCTTAAGTCATGTCCTCCATCTTTCTGACCTACATTTTGGCTCTACAGACAATGCCCGTACATGGTATGCTCAACTAGCAGAAGATTTACGCTACGAATTACAATGCTCGCGTCTTGATGCGCTAATTATTTCTGGTGATATTGCTAGCAAGTCTACTCCTGATGAATATGCTGCTGCTCAACTATTTATAAATCGTTTATCTCAAGAATTTCAGCTAGAGTCACAGCATATTGTGATTGTTCCTGGTAATCATGACGTTAACTTGCAACTAGCAGAAGCAGCTTACTCTAGAATTAATACTGGATATTCTCAAGAAGGAACTGAGGAATATTTAACAGATGAAAATGGAGAATTTATTGAAGGTTTAGATGGAGAACAATATAAACAACGCTTTATTAATTTTAGCCGCTTTTATGAAGCGATTAAAGGAGAGTTTTATCCCCTAGAATACGACCAGCAATACAGTTTGCAGCACCTACTAGAGCAAAATTTGCTAATTTTGGGGCTAAATTCTGCTTGGCAGATAGACCATCGTGACAAATATCGTGCAAGTATCAATTCAGAAGCACTCAGTAATGCTTTGAGTTTGATTCGTCGCAATCAAGCTTATGAAGATTGCTTAAAAATAGCCGTTTGGCATCACCCAATCAAGAGTATTTATGTTGATAAGATTGCTGATAATAGTGTAATAGAGAGTTTAGCTGCTGCTGGTTTTCGTCTTGTGCTGCATGGTAGTGTCCCTAGCGCAGAGAATAGTTTTTTTCATTATAATTACGGTATTGGTGGAAAGCAAATGGATGTTATTGGTGCTGGAGTTTTTGGTGCGTCAGTCCAAGAATCAGGTTCTGGCTACCCTTGGCAATATAACTTTCTCAAAATAGATAGTAGCAAAGTAACTGTTGAAACCCGTAGCCGTGATGCAGCTAATGAGGTTTGGAAACCCGATACACGATGGGTAAAAGAAGCAGGAAAGAAACCTTTATCTAGTACAGGGTGGCGGAAATAGACCGACCATTAAATAGCCAGCACCTTACCCTTATAAGTCCATTTGAAAGGTTTAGCCATCGTTCGATTGAAGTAATC
>NZ_JBPAOH010000326.1:0-1857 GCF_050875635.1 Tolypothrix sp. VBCCA 56010 | reverse complement strand
TTGACACTCCCACGGCTACGAAAACATCGCTTCGCTCGTTTTCATAAAAAGCCGTGGGATTCTTCCTTCAACCAGCCAACTTACTTAAAGGAGTTTCCCCACTTAAGCAGAGGTCGTTCTGTCCAGAAGCTTTAGATTCCGTATGCCCTACGGTACTTTTTAATCCTTTATTCAAAATCATAATCGCCGCGTTGTGGTCGCGGTGCATCACCGTTCCACAATTATTACATCTATGGGTACGAGTAGACAACGACTTTTTAACTTGTGTCCCACAAACAGAACAGTCTTGCGATGTGTAATGTGGTGCAACTGCTATCGCCCAAATATCAAAAACTTTGGCGTAGTAATCCACCCAATCAGTGAACAATGACCACGATGCGTCACTGATAGATTTAGCTAAACGGTGGTTTTTTACCATGTTTTTTACCTGCAAGTCCTCATAGACTACCAAATCGCTAGACTGGACAAGCGCTCTTGCTGTCTTAACAACAAAATCTTTACGCTGTCTACTTACCTTGAGGTGTTTTTTAGCTAATTTATTAACAGCTTTACGACGGTTAATTGAACCTTTTTTACATTTTGATGCTTTGCGTTGTTTGCGTTTTAAGGATTTTTCAGATTTCCGTAGTAGTCTTGGATTTTCTACTGTCTGTCCTTCCGAATCAGTGTAGAAAAACTCAAGCCCTACATCAATTCCAACTTTATTTCCACTATGCTGATGTTGTTCAGTGCGTTCTACGTCAACACAAAATTGGCAAAAATAACCATCAGCACGTTTAACTATTCTAACTCGCTTAATCTGCGGTGGGGAATAAAAACTTAGGTCACGAGTACCAATTAATTTAAGCTTGCCAATATTAAAACCATCACTAAATATGATGTATTTTTTATCAGCGGATAACTTATAACCAGTTGTTTTGTACTCTACAGAATGACCACGTTTTTTGAATCGCGGGTATCCTTTCTTACCTGACTTTTGTTTTTTACAATTGTCATAAAAACGTTTAATTGCAAGCCATGCTCTATCAGCAGAAGCTTGACGCGCCATAGAGTTAAGTTTGGTAGCAAAATCAAATTCCTTGGCTAAAACAGCGCAAAGCTTTTGAAGGTCATTCTTACCAACATCCTTGTTATTCATCCAATGTCTTAGAGCCTTGTTACGGATAAACAAAGCAGTTCTAATAGCTTCATCTATTGAATTGTACTGACTTTGTTTGCCTTTTAACTTAGCTTCTAAAACTAGCATCGTTTCGACCCTTCGGGTTCGCAAGTTCCCCATCGCCGGAAACCGCGCCCGTCGGGGACTTGCTCACCTGTTGACGACATATCTAATATAATACAGTATGGTTGATAGGTACAACTTATCGACCATTGTTTGAGATATGAATAGCAAATACAGACACAAAACAACATCAGTTACACTTATCAATTACCATTTTGTTTGGATTCCTAAAAGAAGGAAAAAAGTGCTTATTGGGGATGTAGCTAAACGACTTGAGGAATTGTTATATGAAAAAACAAAAGAACTAGATTGTGAAATCATAGCTCTTGAAATCATGGAAGACCATGTACATTTGTTTCTTTGTTGTCCACCTACTTTAGCACCAGACCAAATTATGTTTAGACTAAAAGGATACACGTCAAGAGTTCTTAGGCAAGAATTTCCACATCTATTAAAACTACCTTCGATGTGGACTAGAAGTTACTTTTGTGGCACTGCTGGAGACGCATCAAGTGAAACAATTAAAAAATATATCGCTAACCAAAAAACACGTTAAAAACTAGATTGCGCCTAAAGGCGCTACGCATTCATCCCACGGCTAAAAGCCGATGGGCTTTCTGCTTTCAATTTTGTAA
>NZ_JBPAOH010000325.1:0-1870 GCF_050875635.1 Tolypothrix sp. VBCCA 56010 | reverse complement strand
CCGCTCTGTAAAACTTATACAATCTTAGACATGCCAAGACTCTTGTTTGCTTCCTGCTTCAACCGGTCTCCCAGGCAGATCCCGTCCACAGGCTTCCACGGCAGAGCTTGCCGCAGCTTCCGAATAATCTCTGATGTTAATTGAAGCATTCAAATCGCGGTCAATGGATATACCACAATTAGGACAGTCGTAAGTCCTTAATCGCAATGGCATTGGTTGACGATGACCGCAATTACTACAAAGCTGACTTGATGGATAGAATCTATCAATGACGATAACTTTGTTACCATACCATTCAGCTTTGTATTCCAACTGCCTTCTAAATTCGTAGAAACCAGAGTCGGCGATGGCACTGGCCAATTTGTGATTTTTCAACAAGCCTGATACGTTCAAGTTCTCAATCACAATCTCACTGTGGTTTTTGGCAAGATGCGAAGTTAACTTATGTGTAGCATCGTTACGAATACTAGCAATACGAGCATGAAGCTTGGCTATTTTTTGTTTAGTCTTCTCGCGATTCTTCCCTCCTGATATTTGTCTGGATAGTTTGCGTTGTAGTACCTTCAGCTTTGTTTTATTAGTGCGGTAAGGCTTCAGTGCTGGATAAATAGTGCCATCGCTCAATGTTGCTAGCATCTTGATGCCCAAGTCCACACCGACTCGTCCGAACTTTTTATGACTTGTTACTTGCTCCACCTCAACCTTGAAAGCAACATACCACTCTCCTGCTTTGCGACTGATATTTACGGATTTAATTTTTTGATTGGGAACAGTTTCGTACAACCGAATTAAACCGATACGAGGTAACTGGATAAACCCATCTTTAATGGCAATAGCTCCATCCAGGTAAAAATGGTCGTTGACGAATTTCTTCTTTCGTTTAGGCACGCCACTACCTTTAACTTTCAAGTGCCGCTTCCAAGCATTGTCTAAATCTCTGAGCGCTTGTTGCGGAGCGCACTTAGAGGAATTGTAAAACCATTTCTGTTCTGGCTTTACCTCGGCATTCAATTTCTTATGGAGGTCAATAGCTGATGGAAATTTTGGTAATGATTCTCCTCGCACATGAGCAATGTTCCTGGCTTCAATAGCAAGTAAGCATTGTTGCAATCCCCAGTTGTACGCCCATCTCGCGCAACCAGCATGTTGAGCTAATAAGGAGCGCTGTTTATTGTTGGGATTAAGTTTAGTTTTAAATCCTTTGAGCAACATCTTTCAACTCTTCCACAATCTTTTTATTTTTATGGCTTCTACTACCATATAGTCGTGCTGAAAACACTGTAATTATTTCCAATACGTCAGTAGCTAAATCTTCTTCAAAACTACTGTCTTCTGTTCGATTAATAATTACTACCTCCGTTCCAAATATTTCACATAAAGAAAATATGAGTTCAGCGCCGAACCTGAGTAGGCGGTCTTTATGGGTCAGTACGAGTCTTTCTACTTTGTTTTCGGTAATTAACCTTATTAACCTTTTTAGTCCACGCTTGTTATAATTCATTCCCGAACCCAAGTCTTCAATAACTTCAAATTGCCAACCGCTTGTTGCACAAAATAGTTCCAACACCTCACGTTGACGCTTTAAATCTTCTTTTTGATCGTGGCTAGATACGCGACAGTAACCAATGGTGTAAGATAATTCACCTTTAATTCCTAGCAACTCAGACAACTCATATCGCCTGTGCCCACCTTCTGTTCTTTCGGGATGCAGTTTTCCTTCTGCTTCCCATCTATAGAGGGTTTTAGTGGACACTCCTTTTAATTTTGCAGCTTCAGATACAGTTAACTTAGACATCTGCTGATTATAGCTCATGAAATGTCTAAGAATAACGAAGATTGTCTAATTATTTTGATTCAGCTACCCAACCCT
>NZ_JBPAOH010000324.1:0-1940 GCF_050875635.1 Tolypothrix sp. VBCCA 56010 | reverse complement strand
TCAAAGACTCTTTAATGAGTATCAAAGACTCTTTAATGAGTATCAAAGACTCTTTAATGAGTATCAAAGACTCTTTAATGAGTATCAAAGACTCTTTAATGAGGTTCCAACACTCGTTAAATGAAAAAATCAGACTTATCGCAGAACTAAGTAGGTAGGTTGAATTAAATATAAAACTACCATCGGGTGTGTTACCGCCGTTCATTACAGTACCTCAAACCATAAATGGTGCGTTAAACTACCCTTCTCCTGTCGGAGACGCACTCGCGTTCGGGTTCCGCGCTACTCGGTACGTTATAACGCACCCTACGGTATCTATCTTGTCCCCCTTCCCCCTAATTACTCATGACCGACAAAGAACTGCTACAGCTAATTGAACAAGCTGCCACAGAAGGGGCAACCGAATTTGACCTTTCTGGCAAAGAGTTGACAGCTTTACCCGCTGAGATTGGTAAGCTGACTCAACTCAAAAAGCTGATTCTCGGCAAATACCAATATAATCAAAAGGGTTATATCGTCGGTACTATCGCGAACAACCTGAGCGTTTTACCTGCGGAAATTGGATTACTTAATCATCTTCAAGAACTTCAAGTTGTTGGTAATAACTTAACCAGTCTGCCACAGGAAATTGTCCAACTCACCAACTTAGAAAGGCTCTACCTCTACAATAATCAACTGAGCAGTCTGCCAAACGAATTTGGAAAACTCACCAACTTACAATCGCTCGACCTCAGCAGCAATCAACTGAGCAGTCTGCCAAACGAAATTGTCCAACTCACCAACTTACAATCGCTTGACCTCAGCAGAAATCAACTGAGCAGTCTGCCGCATGATTTTGGAAAACTCACCAACTTACAAACGCTCCACCTCTACGATAATCAACTCAGCAGTCTGCCAAACGAAATTGTCCAACTCACCAACTTACAATCGCTCGACCTCTACAATAATCAACTCAGCAGTCTGCCGCATGATATTGGACAACTCACCAACTTAGAAACGCTCAACCTCAGCGGCAATCGACTCAGCAGTCTGCCAAACGAATTTGGACAACTCACCAACTTAGAAACGCTCGACCTTAGCAGCAATCAACTGAGCAGTCTGCCAAACGAAATTGGACAACTCACCAACTTAGAAACGCTCGACCTCTACAATAATCAACTGAGCAGTCTGCCAGAAGAAATTGTCCAACTCCAAAAACTCAGATATCTGGATCTGCGTAGTAACCCAGTTTCCATTCTACCTGAGATTTTGGGATTAAAGGAATTGTGTCAAAATCCTAGGGATGTAAGCGAAATTCTCAATTTGTATTTCCGGGTGCAAGATCCCTCTTGATATCAAGTTCGGCAAATTAGTTACTATTGGGTGCATCTGTGCAAAAATCCGAAAACTGCTTTCTACCAAGAACTGCGGTCTTAATAATAAGTCTTTAACCGAACCCGATATGAGTGGGTTAAGGAGCATATAAGTGCAAGGCTGTTACTACCAGCTTATCGCGCCGACTATGCACCGCATACACACCTTGTCCCCCTTCCCTGTCCCCCTTCCCTGTCCCCCCTGTCCCCTAACTACCACAAACCTGCTTCCCCACATCAGGACGTGTAGAAAGATAATCTCTCAGCCATCCGCAACTTCGTGCTAGCAGTTCATCCAAACCCTCAACCGGACGCAACTGCACAGTATTCTTACCAACTACAATCGCAATTAGTTTACCATCCGGGCTAAACACACCATCACTAGCTTGATATTCAGCAAACTGCTGCCAAGTATCCCCTACTATGCTCTAATCCATTTTTAGGAGTGAATATTTTCTTTCATTAGTTTGCAAAGCTAACATCCGGTTGACCAAGCCCCGTTGGGGCGGGGTGTAGGGTGTGGGGTGTGGGGTGTAGGGAAAGAGATAGCCCCAACAACCAGTGGGAAACATACGCCCCGTCTTTTAA
>NZ_JBPAOH010000323.1:0-2005 GCF_050875635.1 Tolypothrix sp. VBCCA 56010 | reverse complement strand
GGAGTGGCGGCGGTGTTTCGCAGGGGGAGGAGCTGACGGAGCTGGAGTCCAGCCTGATCGGCATTTGGGAGGAAGTGCTGGGAGTGAAAGGCATCGGCCGCACTGACGACTTCTTCCGCCTGGGAGGCCACTCTTTGAAGGCTGTTGAAGTTGTGATGCTGATACAGCAACGACTCGGGCTTGTGGTAGATCTGTCGGAGTTGTTCGAGCACAGCGTTCTGTGCTCGTTGTCGTCGGTTCTGTCGGATCGTGTTGGTGGTGAGTATTCCCGCATTCCGCGGTTGGAGTCGCAACCGGACTATCCGTTATCGCATGCCCAGATGCGGCTATGGGTATTGAATAAGGTTGAGGGGTCTGCGAGCAGTTATCACGTGCCCGGCGGTTATCTTCTTAAAGGGGCGGTTGACTGGGCGAGCTTCCAGGCAGCGTTCCAGGCACTGTTGGACCGTCATGAGATCTTGCGCACGCGGATCGTTGAAGTTGAAGGCGAACCCCGTCAGCAGGTTATGAGCAGAGGGGCCGCTCATTTGGAATATGTTGAAATGCCATTGCAAGAAGGCTCATCATATGAAATGGTGAGGGAAGAGCTTATTCGTCAGAGCGATTTGCCGCTGTCGGTTTCCGAGGGAGAGATATTGCGGGTTAAGGTGATGAAGTTTGGCGACCAGGAGTATGGGCTGGTTCTAATGATGCACCATATTGTATCGGACGGTTGGTCGATGGAAGTATTGGTGAGGGACTTTGGGGAGCTTTACCGATCTTTTGTTGAAGGCAGGAGAATCAATCTTCCGGACCTTCGCATTCAGTATAAGGACTATTCAGTGTGGCAGCGTCAGCGTCTGGAAAGTGGTCACTATGCAGCTTCGCGTAACTACTGGAGTGAGGAGCTTTCCGGAACAATTAGCCCATTGATGTTACCCACCGACTGGGATCGGCCGCAGGTTAAGAGCAACCGTGGTTCGAAGAAGGCGCTTTCGCTGAGTGAGCTGAAAGGTCGGTTGGAAGAGAAGGCTCTCCAGGAAGGTTGCAGTGTTCTGATGGTATTGATGAGTGGTCTGACGGTGCTGTTCCATCGCTATACAGGTCAGGAAGAGATCGTTCTAGGCTTCCCGGTAGCTGGCCGTGATCATGCCGACCTGTCGGATCAGGTAGGCTTTTATGTGAATACGTTGATCCTCCGCAGCCATGTAACAGGCTCTGAGAGCTATGACTCCGTTTTGGAGAAGGTGAGAAGGAAGATGCTTGGCGCCTACAAGCATCAGGATTATCCGATAGACCGCATCATAGAAGACCTTGGTCTTCACCGGAACCGGTCGCGGTCTCAACTGTTCGACGTTTTGGTGAACCTGACGGAGACGGGCCTTGAAGAGCCGAACTTGTGGGGCATTCCTTATATGGTTGTACCTGTTGACCTTGGTATCAGCAAGTTCGACATGACGTTCAACTTTCATTCACATGGCTTGGGTCTTGATCTTGAAGTTGAATACAACAGTGACCTTTATAGCGATGCGCGACTGGGTCGGTTGCTGGATCACTATCGTATTATTCTGGGCCAGCTTTTGACGCAGGGGGATTCATCCATCGGTTCGTTGGATTACCTTTCAAGGGATGAGCACACAGTTCTTCGATCGTGGGAGACAGGAGCGAATGACGGAGGTCTTTTGGGTGGTAGCATTCTGAAGGAGATCCGGGAGCAGGTCAGACTTCGGCGCACGGATGTAGCGATAGAAGACGGGGAGTCGCAGATCAGCTACTGGCAGCTTGGTAGTATCAGCCGCAGAGTTGGACAGGTTCTTCGGGACGAATATGGAGTCGGAGCCGGAGAGGCGGTTGGTTTGATTGGCACTCGTGACAAAGAGAGCCTGTTGAGCCTCCTGGGTATCATGGAGTCGGGGGGGGCCTTTGTACCGATAGACGACTCCTATCCCGAAGAGCGCAAGCGTTGGATCGCCGGCAACAGCGGGATGCGTGTTGCTGTTGTCTGTGGTCATGCAGGCAGGTGGGT
>NZ_JBPAOH010000322.1:0-2042 GCF_050875635.1 Tolypothrix sp. VBCCA 56010 | reverse complement strand
CTGACTCTGCTACTAATAGTACCTCTAAGGAAGTTCTGGAAACATTAAGAATGTGCCAGAAGCCTACACCGACCTGTACTCAGGCGGTGTAGGTAGTTCACTGAGGGAACGCTCATCTAGTCGCTTGTTCTGCAACCGCCGCAACATCTCTGTTAGAGCTAAATCCTGTTTCCGCGCCAGATAGCGTCCCACTAATTCCACACCCAAAGGCAAATATCCCAGCCACTCACATAACTGATTTGCTACAGCTAATTCTCGCTCAATTCGTTCTGGTGTTTCTTGGACTAAAGACTTTAATAACTCTAGCGCCGCCTCTGGTTGCAGCACATCCAAAGATAATTGCTTTATGGATGTTCCTAAAAGTTGGCGCGTGGTAATCAGCACTTTAAATCGGGAAGATAGCGGTAAGTAAGGCTTGACTTGCTCGTAGTCGGTGACATCATCGAACACTAGCAGCACATCACCCTCACGCCAACGTCGCCAGCAATATTGCACTTGGTCGATTATATTAAAATCTTCTGGCGGCTTTAAATCAAGCTGCGTCCTGGCAAACTGCACAATTTGAATGCCTACATCCTCACTTCTAGCTCTTAACCAGCAGATGCCACCCTTATAAGTGCTAAGTAATAAGTGAATTAGTGCATACTGGGTTGCTAACTCTGTTTTGCCAACTCCACCCATACCATTAATGGCAGTGATTACCAACTGATTGTTGGCTTGCAGCTGTTGGGACAAACTTAGCAGTTCTTCGGCGCGTCCTACAAACTTAACAGCACCACTGCGAGGAACATTGTGAGGAATTTCCTTTGGTTTGAAAGAGTCGTGCTGTGGAATAATAACCAGCAAATTCAGGATTTGGGTAATATCCCCTGTAGTCAGATTGCCGCCTACTTGAACATTTTGGAGAATGTTCTGTAAAATTTCTTCTGGGTTAGGGCGATCGCTCATAATTCTAGGCTTTCAGGTTAATATTGCCCAAGTCAAGATCATCGCCAAATTCCGAATCAACCACCGCCTCTTGATTTACTGAACCGTCTCTTGCAGCTTCGATTTCTATATCGCCTACTTTAGCCTTACCCTTTACCTGAACTCCTTTTATAACTATTTGATTAATCATTTCCTTCAATTTAGGTTGTGTCACCTGCGTTTGTGCTTCACTAGCTACAGCTTCAACAGCTTGAGCAATTTCAGGGTCTTTCTTTGCTGCTTCTTCTACTTGCTCAACCAGAGAAGCTTGACCATAATCTAGAGGTTGTGTTTGAGCTAATTCTACAGCATTCGCGGTTGATGGTTGTTTACGCCTGAGCATAACTAACAACTTCTCGCCTTCATTCCAAGCTTTTTCGCCGATGATTTCGCCAGTTTTCTCAAAAGCTTTGACGATGACCAAGGTAGCGATCGCAGCTGCTGTTAGTGTAGCAGGTTCCATAAATTAACCCAGAATCCCAAATATATTTTATTGTATCTACCACTTTATCTCAGTATATTCCGCAAACAAGAACCCCGACTTCTTCAAAAAATCGCGGTTCTGACTACGCTTGCAATGGCGATACAGTAATTAATGTCGAAAATCTGGCAAAATCTCCGGTGTTGTGAGTTAATAACTGCGGAATATGGTAAACTAACATTGTGGCGACAATATTTGCATCATGTACTTGCCTGCCACCACTGGGAATTTCTGACATTAAAGATAAAAGTCTTTCTGTTACCAGCAAATTATCTTCAGCTACTCGAAAGCGATTTTGGAAAAAACGAATTTCCGCAGTTACTCTCAAAATTGGTATAGGCTGAGTATATAGCTGCGGACGAGTCAGAGTAGCCAGATATTCTCGCAAAACTTGTCGGCTAATCCACAATTGCATTCCACTTTGTTCATAACTTGGAATTGCGTTTATAGCAACCAAGTGTAAAGGAGATTCAGGAACAGTGGCATAAACGAGGGGAGCATCCCACTTTGGCAAAAATATATTAACCCTGTGTTGTGGGTTATCTTGGGTTATCAATAGGACTTACGCACGCTCTCAAATTTCTTATCTTGTGCA
>NZ_JBPAOH010000321.1:0-2077 GCF_050875635.1 Tolypothrix sp. VBCCA 56010 | reverse complement strand
TCAACAACAGCAAAATCAGCAACTCAATCAGCCAGCACCAGGAGAAAATCAACAACAGCAAAATCAGCAACTCAATCAGCCAGCACCCGAACAAAATCAACAAAACGCAACCCCAGAAGCGACAGAATCCCGCGTTTTAGTATCAGAGGTATTGGTTAGAAGTCAGACAGGGCAGCAATTATTACCGGAACTAGAAAACCAAGTTTACTCTTCGATTCGTACCCAACCAGGAAGGACAACAACGCGATCGCAACTACAGGAAGATATTAACGCTATCTTTGGTACTGGTTACTTCTCTAACGTCCAGGCAGTGCCAGAAGATACTCCATTAGGCGTGCGCGTCAGCTTCGTAGTGCAGCCCAACCCTGTCTTAACTAAAGTCCAAATCCAGGCAAATCCTGGCACAAATGTTCCCTCCGTACTGCCTGCTAACACTGTTGATGAAATCTTTAAAGAGCAATATGGCGGCATTCTCAACTTGCGTAGCTTGCAGGAAGGCATCAAGACTTTAACCAAGCGCTATCAAGACCAAGGTTATGTACTAGCAAACGTGGTAGGTGCGCCGCAAGTAGCAGAAAACGGAGTTGTCACCCTACAAGTAACAGAAGGGGTGGTAGAAGATATTCGCGTTAGATTCCGCAATAAAGACGGTCAAGATACAGACGATAAAGGACGACCAATCCGGGGTCGGACGCGAGACTATATCGTTAAGCGAGAATTGGAATTGAAGCCCGGACAAGTCTTTAACCGCAACACAGTACAAAAAGACTTGCAAAGGGTATTTGGACTCGGACTATTTGAAGATATAAATGTTTCCCTTGACCCAGGTACTGACCCTAGCAAGGTGGATGTAGTAGTGAATGTGGCTGAACGCAATAGTGGTTCCATCGCAGCAGGTGCGGGGATTAGTTCTGCCAGTGGGCTGTTTGGTACTATCAGCTATCAGCAGCAAAATTTAGGGGGAAGAAACCAAAAACTAGGTGCGGAGTTACAAGTAGGACAGAGAGAATTGCTGTTTGATTTGCGGTTTACAGACCCGTGGATTGCCGGCGATCCTAACCGCACTTCCTACACAGCGAATATTTTCCGCCGTAGGTCGATTTCGTTGATTTTTGATGGTGATGATGACAATATCGAAACCTTTAACGTCGGAAGACCAGATGAAGATGGCGATCGCCCGCGTGTTGTTCGTTTAGGTGGTGGTGTCACCTTTACTCGTCCTTTGTCCGGTAATCCCTTCAAAAATTCGGAATGGACAGCTTCAGCAGGTTTGCAGTATCAAAGAATTTCGATTACTGATTCTGATGGCGATGTCAGAAGGCTGGGACGAGTTGAGGATAGACCTAACGACATACTTGAACTAAGTCAATCTGGGGAAGGTAGAGACGACTTGCTGCTATTGCAATTAGGAGCCGCACGCGATCGCCGCAATAACGCTTTGCAACCGACCCAAGGTTCTTTTCTCCGCTTCGGGGTCGATCAATCAGTACCAGTGGGATTAGGCAGCATTTTCCTGACTAGATTCCGGGGTAGCTACAGCCAATATGTCCCCGTCAGATTTACAAACTTTAACAAAGGACCGCAAACCCTCGCTTTCAACATTCAAGGTGGAACCGTCCTAGGTGACTTACCTCCTTACGAAGCCTTTACCCTTGGTGGTAGCAACTCCGTCCGGGGCTATGAAGAAGGAGCATTAGGTAGTGGACGCTCTTATGTACAAGCATCCCTTGAATATCGCTTCCCTGTATTTTCCGTAGTTAGTGGCGCACTATTTTTTGATCTCGGTACTGACTTGGGAAGCAGCACTAGGTCAGCTGATTTACTGAACAAAAACGGCACTGGCTACGGCTACGGTTTAGGCGTGCGCGTCCAGTCCCCATTAGGACCGATTCGCGTTGACTACGGCATCAACGACGATGGCGACAGCCGGATCAACTTTGGGATTGGGGAAAGGTTTTAAGGAGTTAGTGGGTAATGGGGCATGGGGCATGGGGCATGGGGCATGGGGCATGGGGCATGGGGCATGGGGCATGGGGCATGGGGCATGGGGCATGGGGCATGGGGCATGGGGCATGGG
>NZ_JBPAOH010000320.1:0-2125 GCF_050875635.1 Tolypothrix sp. VBCCA 56010 | reverse complement strand
TTTTTTGCAAATTCGTTTGGCTTATACATATATCACTCATAGACCAGCTATGACTATGAGTGTACAGCTTTGTCTAGGTTATTGGCGACTTAGGACAAACTCCCGCATTCCACCTGTCAAATTCATCTATGTTCATATACGGTACTGCCTTCTGTTGGCTTGGCAGTCGTCCTCGAAAAACAGCTAGACTTTCACAGGCAGCTTGTCCGTTGGCATGTAGTGCATAAAGCCAATCTTCTTCACTGTATCCAAGCCAAAGAGCTGGGAAAAACTCTGGATAAGGACGTTCTAAAAAGATGGGTAGGTTAAGTGCTGGTCGTTCTGCTAATGTAGGGATTTGCTGACCAAGGATGACAGCTCCAGTAAAAATAGAAACAATAGAACGCCAAAAACGTTTAAGCAGCATAGGCGTTGGTAGAATGCAGTAATTCTAACCATACCCCTTAAGACAGCTTATCTCTCGCTGTTCCGTGCTTTCTACATGATTGTTTGCAAATCAATCTCAAGTTTTCTTCATACAATAAAGCAGTCATCATTGAATGACTAAATTATTAAATGTCGTTGTTAATAAATTTATTATTAACTTAAAATCATCAAAGAGTAAATTAGTATTAAACTCTTGATGTGTTTGTTTATTCCAGCGATAACCGCAAAAAACCATAGAGCAAACAATGTTGACCATTACATGTACCTCCCTTTCCGGCGGTCAGGGCAAAACAACGGCTTCTGTCTTTTTGGGGCGAATGCTTGCCCAGGCAGAGCAACGAGTGCTGATGGTGGATGCTGACCCCCAAGCCAACCTCACTTTTTACCTGGGGCATGAAGTGCAAGAAAATCAGCCTACTCTTTTAGAAGTGCTTAAAAAGCAAGTCAGTACCGAAGATGGTATTTACGAAGTGGGGGAAAATCTGTGGCTGATTCCTGCCGATGATGGACTAGATAAAGCCCAAGACTTCTTATCTAGTAGCGGCATGGGGGCGATTGTCCTTAGTAAACGGTTAAAAGAAGTTGCTGATGTCTTCCACTACTGCATCATTGATGCGCCGCCCCAGCGATCGCAAATCTGTCTGACGACAGCGGGAGCGGCTGATTATGTTGTCATCCCGGCGGAAGCAAGCTCTAAGGGGGTTAATTCACTCATCCGCACCCTTGGCTTGATTGAAGAACTGAAAGAGATTGATGCTTTTGCCGGAAGGATACTAGGCATTTTGCCCTTTAGGGATAAGTGGGTTGGGAACAACCAGGCGGCTCAAAGCAAAGCCAGCATCGAGACGATGCGAACAATCGCCGAAACCATTCCCGTACTGCCATCCATTCCAGAATCGGAACAATTCAAAAAAGCCATCGACAAGGGCGTAACCCTGTCCTCTCTCGGCTTTGAACAACTTGAAGCCCCCTTCCAGCAAATTATTGAGGGTTTACAGAAAAATGTCTGATGTTTTTGACCGCTTAAAGAACAAAGCGCGTCCCACCGTGCCAGCCAGAGATACGTCTCTGGCTAAAAAAGAAAATAGTGAAACTCTAAATGACAAAATGACTGAAAGTAGTCATTTATCAAATATGAGGGAACAAGATGCTGATCATGGCGAAGTGTTAAAGGATGGCTCTACTGCCCCCCGTCAAGAGCAGCCAACCGATTCGCCGCAGACTATCCGACGAACCATCCGCCTTGAGGAAGATACTGACAGCAAATTAGAAGCCTTTTGTAACACCCAAAAAATCACCAGGGACAACTTCATCGAAGCGGCTTTTGTGGTGTGTTCGCAAAATGAGAAATTGATGCAAGAAATATTGAAGGAAGCCAAGCAACGTTACCAGCACCGTAAACAGCTTGGTGAACAGCGGAAGTTTCAGACAATGGCTAAGAAAATGAATCTTTCATAAGGATTGAATCTTTTAGTATTCCTCTCGGATCAATCCTGATTCAGCATTCCATATCTCTACAATTCCTGATTTTTCCCGATAAGCCTTTGACAACACATGATATTGTCCAAATGAACAGTTTAAATTTATGTACAATTTCATATACAGCAGATTGCGGGTTTATGAAGTACAGTAACAGCAGTTTGTAAACCAGTTTTTTAGATGCTTGGGATTAACCAAATCGAGTGCTGTAGCAATCAAA
>NZ_JBPAOH010000319.1:0-2138 GCF_050875635.1 Tolypothrix sp. VBCCA 56010 | reverse complement strand
TAGAGGTCAAGCCCTCGGTCTATTAGCACGGCTCGGCTGCATACATTACTGCACTTCCACCTACCGCCTATTAACAAGTGTTCTACTTGTGACCTTACCTACTTTAAGTAGACAGAGCACTCATCTTGAGGTGGGCTTCCCACTTAGATGCTTTCAGCGGTTATCCGCTCCGCACTTGGCTACCCAGCGTTTACCCTTGGCAGGATAACTGGTACACCAGCGGTGCGTCCTTCCCGGTCCTCTCGTACTAAGGAAGGCTCCTCTCAATGCTCTAACGCCTGCACCGGATATGGACCGAACTGTCTCACGACGTTCTGAACCCAGCTCACGTACCGCTTTAATGGGCGAACAGCCCAACCCTTGGGACGTACTTCCGCCCCAGGTTGCGATGAGCCGACATCGAGGTGCCAAACCTCCCCGTCGATGTGGACTCTTGGGGGAGATCAGCCTGTTATCCCTAGAGTAACTTTTATCCGTTGAGCGACGGCCATTCCATGCTGTGCCGTCGGATCACTAAGGCCTACTTTCGTACCTGCTCGACTTGTTGGTCTTGCAGTCAAGCTCCCATTATGCCTTTACACTCTAAGCACGGTTTCCAAGCGTGCTGAGGGAACCTTTGCGCGCCTCCGTTACCTTTTGGGAGGCGACCGCCCCAGTCAAACTGCCCACCTGAAACTGTTCCCCTTCCGGATTACGGAAGTGGGTTAGAATCCTAGCTTCGCCAGAGTGGTATCTCACCGTTGGCTCCATACCCCCCACAAGGGGTATATCAACGCCTCCCACCTATCCTGCGCAGGCGAAGCCCGGACACAATTCCAGGCTACAGTAAAGCTTCATAGGGTCTTTCTGTCCAGGTGCAGGCAGTCCGTATCTTCACAGACATTCCTATTTCGCCGAGTCTCTCTCTGAGACACCATCCAGATCGTTACGCCTTTCGTGCGGGTCGGAACTTACCCGACAAGGAATTTCGCTACCTTAGGACCGTTATAGTTACGGCCGCCGTTCACCGGGGCTTCGGTCGCCAGCTTTAGGGTTGCCCCCTGACCGACTTCCTTAACCTTCCGGCACTGGGCAGGCGTCAGCCCCCATACTTTCTCTTTCGAGTTTGCGGAGACCTGTGTTTTTGGTAAACAGTCGCCTGGATCTCTTCACTGCGACCCACTTGTTACAGTGGGCACCCCTTCTTCCGAAGTTACGGGGCCATTTTGCCGAGTTCCTTAGAGAGAGTTATCTCGCGCCCCTTAGTATTCTCAACCACCCTACCTGTGTCGGTTTCGGGTACAGGTCAATTGAACTTAACGTGTTTAGAGCTTTTCTTGGAAGTCAGACTATGCCACTTCCCCGACGTATCGGGTCGTACTCAAGTCTTGGCTCGAATCGTTTTCACCGACTCTCAACACCTTGACCATTGAACCGGTAACCAACATCCGGCTGACAATTGCCTCCTCCGTCCCTCTGCACAAATTCAATTGAGTACCGGATTATTCACCGGTTGTCCATCGACTACGCCGTTCGACCTCGCCTTAGGACCTGACTAACCCAGAGGGGACGAACCTGGCTCTGGAACCCTTAGGGTTTCGGGGTATTGGATTCTCACCAATATTTGCGCTACTCAAGCCGACATTCTCACTTCCGTTTCGTCCACACCTGCTCGCCGCTAGTGCTTCTACCTAATACGGAACGCTCCCCTACCGATATTTTTTAGATATCCCACAGCTTCGGTACATCGCTTAGCCCCGTTCATTTTCGGCGCGAGAGCGCTTGACTAGTGAGCTATTACGCACTCATTATAGGGTGGCTGCTTCTAGGCAAACCTCCTAGTTGTCTGTGCACTCTCACCTCCTTTATCACTTAGCGATGATTTGGGGACCTTAGCTGGTGGTCTGGGCTGTTTCCCTCTTGACAATGAAGCTTATCCCCCACTGTCTGTCTGGCAATGTGTGCATCTGGTATTTAGAGTTTGTCTCGATTTGGTACCGGTCTCCCAGCCCGCACCGAAACAGTGCTTTACCCCCAGACTATAATCATTACCGCTGCGCCTAAACACATTTCGGGGAGAACCAGCTAGCTCCTGGTTCGATTGGCATTTCACCCCTAACCACACCTCATCCGCCGATTTTTCAACATCGGTCGGTGCG
>NZ_JBPAOH010000318.1:0-2144 GCF_050875635.1 Tolypothrix sp. VBCCA 56010 | reverse complement strand
AGTGCGATTCGTTGAGTGAGGAATCACGGTTAAGTCCGTAAATAATCACTCCAACCCCCTTTGGGTTGAACTCCAGACAGGATGGAGGTGCAAGCCCTCCCTCTCAAACTCAGAGATGACTCCTTATCTGCCCACACTGAGTAAGCTCGTTTCTTACAGGGTGAAGCTGGGAACAGGGCGCAACCAGAACGTTGTTATGGACGGACACTGGCGCTAACAGGGAGTACCTATGGTGAAACAGAACCTATAAAAGCAACCTACGGAGAAGCAGGGCATAACTAAAAACCCCTGACTTCGTTAGAGTCAAAACCCCGCCGAGAATTTGGACATCAGCGGTAAGAGTAAGGGGTTCTAACGGTTGAAGTGGCTCCACCTAACGGTACAAACAATCTCATCTGGGGAACGAATAAAAACGAATCGAAAGTCTTGGGAAAGGTCGAAAACCCAAGTAGGTCAGACGAGCGACGGAAATCTTTCGATTCGGGTAGGATGCAGCGTAATTGCTGCAAGGTGTTCAGAAAACAATCATTAGAGCAGAGCATGATTAGGCACATGTACGGACATAGTGAATCTTGGAAGAATCTACCGTGGAAGAAATTTCGCAGAGATTTATTCCGCCTACAAAAACGATTGTTCAAAGCCGTTCGAGTTGGAGACATGCGGAAAGCGCAGTCTTTACAAAAACTGATTCTGAAATCCATTGCTGCAAGATTTCTGGCTATTCGACAAGTAACACAGCTAAACGCTGGCAAGAAGACTGCGGGTATTGACGGCAAAGCGTTCCTTAACTTTAAAGAACGCTTCGCACTTGAGGAACTCCTCAAGTCTAGTTCCCATAACTGGCATCATAACAAACTGCGAGAAATCCCGATACCTAAGAAGGACGGGAAAAAACGCATACTCAAAGTTCCGACTATTGCGGATAGAGCATGGCAATGCCTTGCAAAATATGCATTAGAACCAGCACATGAAGCAACTTTCCACGCACGCAGTTATGGTTTCAGACCAGGACGCTCGGCACACGATGCCCAGAAATTCCTATTTCTAAATCTAAACTCAAAAGCCAACGGAATAGATAAGCGGGTCATAGAACTCGATATCGAAAAGTGTTTCGATAGGATAGCCCACAAAGCGATAATGAGCAGACTCATAGCCCCTTTGGGTCTTAGGGACGGAATATTTCGCTGCTTAAAGAGCGGAGTAAACCCACAATTCCCCGAACAGGGTACTCCTCAAGGCGGTGTGATAAGTCCACTTTTAGCTAACATCGCGCTTAACGGGATTGAAGAAATTCACCAATCAGTCAGATACGCTGACGATATGGTAATAATACTCAAAAACGAAGATGACGCAGATGAAATACTTAAAAAAATCAGCCAATTCCTTGCAGATAGAGGAATGAATGTCAGCGAGAAAAAGACCAAGCTAACAACATCGACAGATGGTTTTGATTTCCTTGGCTGGTACTTTAAAGTACAAAGCAACGGAAGGTTTAGAAGCGTTCCTTCAGTGAACAATTTCAAGACAATCCGTCAGAAAATAAAACACATCGTCAATAACTCGAACTATGGTGCTGAGGACAAAGCTAAGAAATTAGCTCCCTTAGTTAGAGGATGGAGAAACTACCATAAGTTCTGCAAAATGGACGGTGCGAGATTCTCTCTATACCACACACAACACAGAACTTACAAGGTATTCAATAAAGAAACTAAACAAGACCGCCACACTAGCAAGAAATTGTTAGATAAAGCGTTCCCAACGGTTCCTTACTCCGAAAATAAACATGTCAACGTCAAAGGCGATAAATCACCCTTTGACGGAGATATAGTTTACTGGAGCCAACGCAACAGTAAACTATATAGCGACACTACCTCTAAAGCTTTAAAACGGCAAAACCATAAATGTGGTCAGTGTGGTTTGAAATGTATGACCGAAGAATCCATACATTTACACCACATAGATGGGAATCACAACAACTGGAAGGTCAAAAACTTACTAGCCGTACATGAATCCTGCCACGATTATAACCACATGGGCAAAAGACATAAGTCACAAGAACATCGGGAGCCGGATGCACGGAAACGGGCACGTCCGGATCTAAATGAGAGGTGCGGGAGATAATACTCCCCATCGACTCAACCCAA
>NZ_JBPAOH010000317.1:0-2180 GCF_050875635.1 Tolypothrix sp. VBCCA 56010 | reverse complement strand
TTGATTTCTTTGGCAACAACTATTTCAATTCCATCATCAAAGACAACGCCCTGGAAGCTGGATGGAAGACCCGCCGCTTTCCCACCGCCCCGCGCAACCTTCTAGGATTGTTCCACGATGAGAACCAGATCATCGGGCTACGGTTTGTCGGGATGACGTGCATCCTGGTTATCGACCTGGATAAGCTTTCTGCGTACAATCCCCATATTGACCCCGCTGAATACAACCGTTTATGCGGTGTCCTTGAAGACATCGGTCTGGTAGATCGGGTACTTGTGCAAAGCAGTTACAGTACCGGGAAGCATATTTTTATTGCCCTCCCGAACCCCGTCCCCAGCCACATGGCGGCGCAGTGCTTGACTGTCGTTCTGCAAAAAGCCGGATTCAGGATTACCAAGGGACAGCTTGAAATCTTCCCTAACCGTAAAGGCTGGTCAGAAGACAGTATCATCAATTACCACGGTCTTCGCCTGCCGTTGCAGCCCGATTCCGGCAGCTTTGTGTTAGACCCGTTTGACTTCACCCCCGTTCATAACGATTTAAACGCCTTTATCGGGGAGCTACAGCACAGCGCCGCCCGTCAGGACATGGAAACCTTCAAACGGGTCATGAAGGAAGCGTATGAGGGCTTTAAAGTCGAAAATAACGGCTATGTGAGAAGCATTTACGCCAACAATGTCGCCGGGTGGTATGAAGACCTGGTAACGCGCCTTACGCCAGGGTGGACGGGACACGGACAAACCAACGACCTGATCCCCGAAGCGGTAAAACTGTTTTTTGTGTTCAACAGGTTGGACGGTGAAGAACTGATCCAGCAAACCGCCGCCTTCATGCGTAAACTGCCAGGGTACGAACTTTATTGCCGCCACCAGCACGAACTGGAGCAGCGGGTCAAAGACTGGCTGAAATCCATCAAGAACCTAGGTTACTACCACTACGACGGCACATTTCGCCCCCGTGCCGGTGTGAACTACGGGGACACCGTAGCCCTGCACTGCGCCGCTTTAGGGCAGAGAGAAGACGGCAGATGCCACAATAAAGCCAATGAAAGCCGAAAGCAGACAGGACGAGACAAATTAGCCCAGGTGACAAGGCTCATCCGTCAAAACGTTCGTCAGGGCTTGATTACAGTTCCGCAAACGATCAGAGAGCGACTGAACCTGATTATCGCCACCGCAAAACAGCATTTTGGACAAGGATTCAGTATCCAGTTTCTGTACACCTGCAAGGGCTTGTTGCAAAAGCTATGGCGATTTATGGCAAGGACTTCACCAGAACCTAGCGCCCCCATAGCACAAGTGGAACCCGAACCTCTAGATACTTTACAAACCGTCATAACGCCCGAAGAAACCCTGAAACCCGCGCTAGAACAGGCGTTACCCGCTGTTTCTGAAGATGTGACACTGATTGAAAACCTTGAAACCCAGTCACAGAGCGGCGTAACTGGCATTCCTGACAATAATGAAGGTTGGGGTGTATCAACACCGCCTGCACAGGCGGCTGTTGATGAGCATCTTGTTGTTGAGTCTGTAAAGCCAGTAGTCCCCGTTGTTTTTTCTTACCCTCCTGATTTTCCTTCTTTCATCAAAGTGGGAGAGAAAGTTAAATTTCAGTCTCTTGTGACGACTGGGTGGCGAAAGGGAACGATCGTCAAGATTAATTTCATGCAAGGCTATTTTCTCAACTGTGTTGTCCAGTTTTACATTCGACAACGAAACGGGGAATGGGTTTCTCGTATTGCAGAAATTTATAATGACAACTGGATAAAACCACTTGGTTATTCTCCTGATAATCCTTCCCCTGGTTAGTTCTCATACTTAAGGGGTTAAGAGTGATAACCATAAGCAAGCCTTATTGTAAAAAAATTGAGCCGCGCCTTTTTTGACCAATAAGAAATTCTGATGAATCCGTTGACCTGACACCTAAAAAGCCAAGCTTCCTTTCATAAACAAGCAAAAAATGATCAATTCTTGTTTTCAAATATCTCAGGGGGAGTTTGAGGGGTCTGCAACCCCTCAAGAAGGTTCAGCAAAAGCGATGTTTATCGAAAGACCTTGAATTTCTGCCACTAATCTTTTTTTCGGCGGTTTGCGCGGCAGTTTGATGAGTTAGCGATCGCGCGGTAAGCCCCCACGATTAAACAAGTGATGGCGGAAGCGGCAGCAGGACTTGACCGGGAT
>NZ_JBPAOH010000316.1:0-2197 GCF_050875635.1 Tolypothrix sp. VBCCA 56010 | reverse complement strand
GGAGAGAGGGGGAGGGGGAGAGAGGGAGAGGGGGAGAGGGGGGGGACAAGGGAGAAATTCCTCCTTGTCTTCCTTGTCCTCCTTGTCCCCTTGTCTCCTCATCCTCTATCTCAAACACCTCCCTCAGTGCAGCAACAGCGCGATCGCATTGTGCGGCATCAACTACGCAACTTACTTTCACTTCGCTGGTAGATATCATCTGGATGTTAACGCCAGCTTCCGCTAGCGTGATGAACATTTGGGCAGCGACACCGGGACGCCCAATCATTCCTGCGCCGGAAATGCTGATTTTGGCGATTTGCTGCTGTACCATGACTTCGGCTTCTGTCGATGCACCATTTTTACTTCGCAGTGCTGGGGCGATCGCTGCTGCTACTGCTTCGGCACGCTTCAATATCGGTGTTGTTACGGTAAAGGCAATGTCATTTGTATTGCCTTCGTGTATTGACTGAATAATCAAGTCAACATCAA
Source organism: Tolypothrix sp. VBCCA 56010 (assembly GCF_050875635.1). Lineage (NCBI taxonomy): Bacteria > Bacillati > Cyanobacteriota > Cyanophyceae > Nostocales > Tolypothrichaceae > Tolypothrix > Tolypothrix sp. VBCCA 56010. Next base: position 1,726 of record NZ_JBPAOH010000316.1, on the reverse strand, counting down.
CATTTTGACGGGCAATTTCTCCAAATAACCGCGCTGCCACGCCTGGTTTATCTGGTACGCGCAATAAAGCTACTTTCGCTTGGTCGGTATCGAATTCAACATTATCCACCGAACGAGCAATTTCTAAATTCATCAGCGATCGCTCTTGTGGTTTTGGGGAAGTTACCCAAGTACCCGGTTGATCTGTCCAGCTTGAGCGTACCACCAGGGGAACGCCATAATTGCGGGCAATTTCCACAGCACGCGGATGCAGCACTTTTGCGCCTAAGCTGGCGAGTTCCAACATTTCATCTGAGGTAATTTCCTCCATCAACTGTGCCTCAGGAACTAAACGCGGGTCTGTAGTCAAAATCCCTGGCACATCTGTATAAATTTCACAATAATCTGCTCGTAATGCGGCTGCCAAAGCTACGGCTGAAGTGTCGGAACCGCCACGTCCCAAAGTTGTAATTTCCCATGATTCTAAGCTGGATATACCTTGAAATCCGGCTACAACAACTACTTTGCCTTCTTCGAGGTGGCGTTTTAGGCGATCGGTTTTGATATCCAAAATTCGGGCGCGGGTGTGTTCGGCTTCGGTAACAATTCCTACTTGCGCCCCGGTGAGAGAAATTGCCGGCTGTCCGAGTTCATCCAATGCCATACTAACCACAGCGATGGATACTTGCTCACCTGTCGAAAGTAGCATATCCATTTCCCGTCGGTTGGGATTTTTTGAGATTTCGTGCGCTAGTTTGACAAGTCCATCGGTGGTTTTACCCATTGCTGAAACCACGACAACAACAGAATTTCCGGCTTTCACAGTTTTGTATACGCGCTGTGCCACAGCTTGAATACGTTCAACTGAACCGACTGAACTGCCACCATATTTCTGAACTATAAGCGCCATAAGAAAATAATTAATAAAGAAGCTTTGAAGGCATTGTAAATTCAACTATGTAACTAAGTTATCAGAATCAGCTGACACACAAAAGCTAAACTTCACATTTTGTTGATGATTTTTTTTCATACTTCAGTTAATACAGCCCCAGTAACCGTGCGGCTACTACCAAAGGTAAGAAATACTAAACTGCGCGATATGCTATCTGCCGCAGACGAAACTCCCCAACTTATGTAAAATCGATAACCGATAGCACTACCTGTGACTAAAGCAAAACCGATAGTATTGCTAAAAACAGAACTTATAAAGTTAGTAAAAGCTATCTTTTTCTTTCAAGAGTACGTCCAATATAACTAAAGCCCAAGATATCCCAAAGCCAATAAGCAAATCGCCAAACTTAAACGTTTTTTGGGGAATTGCTGTTAAAGAGTTGAGGAGATGATGGTAATTATATTGACGCGATTCGCAGGCGATCGCCTATAGCAAAAGCAGTAAACCAAATAATCAACTAAAAAAGGGGCAGAATTTCTCCACCCAGAAGCGTGAAGAAATATTAACTAATAAATAACAGTCGGAACCTTTCCATCCAGTTGACACAAAATTGACATATGTAATTTTTAGTATATTTGATAACTTGTTTTACACAAATTATTTGAAATTTGTTTTCAGTGTTAATACGTATAAAATAATTAAATAGTTAAAAAAAATACTTATAAGTTTATGTAGCGTATGTGTAAAACATATTTTCAGGCTTTTAGTGAGATTTGAGTAGACAAATAAGCGCTAATCATGCTGACTACGAATAACTTCAGCTTTTGAGGTTAATTTGTTACTTGAAATAGCAAT
>NZ_JBPAOH010000315.1:0-2200 GCF_050875635.1 Tolypothrix sp. VBCCA 56010 | reverse complement strand
CAATCCTAGTCTTGCTGGTTCAATATTTGCTGAATAAAAAGTATCATCTACTACAAAATTTTTTAGCGATCGCCCTGAGGAGAAAACTTTTTGGTTTACTGACCATTCCAGTGAGCGAGTTCGCACTGCAATAGGAAATGCACTCAACAGCCGCTGGATATCAGCTCCGAGGAATGCTAGTTCAATTGTTGCTGCTGAGACGCAAGGCTTACTTGCTAAGCATCAGATTCATCAAATTCAAACGGCTCTCAATCTGATGGAGTCATCCTATGTTAATGAGTGGAAGCTTTGTTTCCTAACTGACAATCAACATTCGGTGTTAGAAGATATTCTTGTAAAAGCTCTTTCCTTGGGAGATCAAATAGCTCAGCGTAAAGCTATCAAGGCAATATGTTGGCTCATGGGTACAACTATTCAAGAATGGAACAGTAGTTCAGGGTTGATTATAGGTAAACGCTCTCCACTCTGGTGTAGAAAATTGTCTTCTGAGAAGATTCAAGAAATAGAAAAATTTCTACAGGGACAAAACCTCGATCCGAAAACCCTGGCGGAAGGTTGCTTACTTCTGACAAAAGAGCGAGGAATTAATCCAGTGTATAGTGAAGGAGATTGGATGTACGAAATCGCCGTTATTGCAGATGGTGCTAAACCCCGACGACAGCTACTAGCTCCAAAACCAACTGGTCAATTAGCTTCTGTGGATTGGATGAAAAAGTTTTTGGGCAATGAATTTCCGCAAGAATGGTCATGTTGGATCGCACAAGCACTAGGGGCACTCGGAGTTTTTGTCCCAGAGATGATTCGTCCTCTTACGTTCCTATTCACTAATGCAAAATATACAGAAGAGGATCGAAATGAGGCATTAATTTACTTGGCAATGATTGATGTGCCACAAGTCTTACCAGTTATGGTTCTAGCAGCCGATCTCATCTTGAAAAATAATAATCATTTTGGGGATTATTATCCTAGTCGAGGACTGTTTGGATTATTACTACTTGATAATGTTAATGTTCTTGCTGAGCAAATGCTCAAAAACCCTCCAGATGACTTTATGCTTCCCTATGCTTACGGACTCGCAGGTAGCCGTGATCCTCGCGGTCAAGCAATGCTACAACAAATGAGAAAGCACCCCAATAAAAATATTCGCACGGCAGTTGAAGCCGCTCTTGCTGCTCCTTGGAATCGCTGATAGTTATAACTATTTGTCGTTCTTTGCATCTTTATAGCCTTCTTTGGCGGTCTTAAGAATAGTTTGAACAGACTGCTTATCCTTGATAATTTCATCAACCGCTGTTTTCAAATTTTCTTCATTAACTGACCCTGAATTTTTGTCGCTAAGCAACTTTGAAATAGCTTTCATGTAAATAATTCCTGCTGCTACTGTAACCCCATAGATAGTCGCCCCCATTACAGCAGCACCACCAACTGAACCGAGTCCAGGTACAAATTTCAATACACTCCCAACTACCATAGTTGCTAAAACCGCAGCACCCAAATTAGTCACAATCCCAGTCGCAATACTTTTGATGAGATTTTCAGCGAATGGTAATTCAAGTTCCTTGTTAATGCGTACATACATCGTCCAGATATTAGCAGCAGCAGCAGCCATATCGGCACCAGGCACTGGGATAAATGCACTCCCAACAGCAATTCCTGCGTGTAATTTGACGATTCCAGCTAGTTTTCCTGGAAGACTTTCATCGGCTGTTCGATTCAATGCTTTCGCTACTTCAGCAGCTACTTGAAATAATTGCCCCTGATTGTTCATAGATTTACTCTCCATTTGTTTTTTCTGTGAAACCATCTGTAACTTGAAAGCATTTCCTACAGTTGTAGTCAGTTCTAGTAAATCACCCACTCCCCAAGCATCAATCGTAGAACCATCAGGCAAGCCTAACGATTTAGCTAGGACTGGAATTACCGGTACATCTTCTGGTACGTTAGCTTGAATAAATTCAACATATTGTTCATAGTCACCGTAGGACTGAGTAACTGTGACAATACAAGGGATGTCTAACTCGCTGCAAAGATTAACAAACTTCTGTTGCACCTTTTGCCACCTAGACGACTGTGCGCTTACGCAAAGCCACATGCAATGTCAGTAAACCAAAAAGTTTTCTCCTCAGGGCGATCGCTAAAAAATTTTGTAGTAGATGATACTTTTTATTCAGCAAATATTGAACCAGCAAGACTAGGATTG
>NZ_JBPAOH010000314.1:0-2321 GCF_050875635.1 Tolypothrix sp. VBCCA 56010 | reverse complement strand
GGGCCCTATCGCATTGGGCATTGGCATTCTTTCCCATGCCCCATGCCCCATTCCCCATGCCCGCTCTCATCCCACTCCGTGGCTGGGGTGGGATGAGCTTAAGAATTTGTGCAATATTGTACTTAGTGCAATGCGCTAGCTGTGGCTGCTATCGTCGTTAATAGTTCCAATAATTTGAAGCTACAATGTATAATGTAGAACTTCCTGCCAATTTGACTGAGTTTGCAGAATTGCTTGGTCGAGTTTTGGCAGGAGAAGAAGTTATTCTTTCCCAAGCTGGTAATCCCATTGCCCGCATTGTACCCCTAAATAACCCACCATTACCCCGGATTCCAGAATTAGACCGTGGTAAGGTGGTCGTTGCCTCAGACTTTAACGAACCGTTACCAGAGGATGTTTTAAATGATTTTCTCAGCCTATTAGACATTGAGAATGAGAACATTAAGTAGATCGGCGTAATTAAATAAACATAAGATGTTCCTAATTTTTATTTAAGGTTTATTTATGCCCATCTACTTACTTGATACCCATGCCTATTGATGTGATTTGGTAATTATATTATTTCTGTGACACTTGAAACGAGGGTGTCCCGACAGTTAAATGATTGAGAATTAACTGACAAACATCGATCGCTTGTATTGATGAAGAAAGCAGGTGATTTTGTTTGGTAATAAATAATGGACCATTCTCTGGATTCGTGGGAATACAACCGTGAGAACCTTTTACCAATGAAGCGTCTAAGGGAATGACATCCATTAAATAGCGAAACCCAAGTTGTTTTTTTAACAGTTTTGCAGCGATTTTCAGTTTGGGAAGCTTGATTTGCGGGTCAACAAACAATTCTACAGGGTCGTAACCGGGTTTGCGATGGATGTCTACGGTTCTGGCAAAATCGGGAGCGCGATCGCTATCAAGCCAATAATAATAAGTAAACCATGAATTTGGATTGGCGATCGCTACCAATTCTCCGGATCTAGAGTGATCTAAATGATATGCTGACTTTTGGCTATCATCTAAAACGTAAGCTACTCCTGGTGTTTCTTCTAAAAGCGATCGCACTTTGGGAATACAAAACGGATCGTTAACGTAAACATGAGCAATTTGATGATCTGCAACCGCAAAAGCTTTACTTGCACCTGGATCTAACAATTCTCGTCCTAATTCTTCCCGGACTGCTAGCAAGCCTTTTTCCCGCAGAATCCGATTTAGATGGACGGGTTGAGATACATCAGTAATTCCATATTCTGACAAAACGATGACTTGAGCGCCGCGATTTTCATAAAACTCAATCAAATCGGCACAAACTGCATCAATTTCTTGTAAATCCTTGGCTATTTTGTTTACGTCAGTTCCAAATTTTTGCAAGCAGTAATCGAGATGCGGTAAATAAATTAGTGTCAGCGTTGGGTTAGAGTCTTCTTCAGACCATTTTGCTGAATTAGCAATCCATTGAGTAGACTGAATCGATGTGTTGGGACCCCAGAAATTGAATAAAGGAAACTGTCCTAAATCAATTTGCAGTTGCGATCGCCATTTTGCCGGTTGAGTGTAAATATCCGGAATTTTCCTACCATCAGCAGGATACATCGGTCGGGGAGTGACTGCGTAATCTACCGAGGAGTACATATTGTACCACCAAAATAAATTAGCGCAAGTAAAGTCAGGATTTAGCGCTTTTGCCATATCCCACACTTTCGGAGCCTGAATTAATTTGTTAGACTGTCGCCAGAACTTAACTTCACACTCATCGCGAAAATACCAACCATTAGCGACAATTCCGTGTTCGTTCGGTAATTTCCCTGTAAGATAAGTAGCCTGTGCCGAACAAGTGACAGCAGGTAATACCGATTCTATTGACGCGACTTTCCCACTAGATGCCCAACGCGATAAAAACGGCGTATGCTGACATAATAAGCTGGGCGTCAATCCGACTACGTTAATAACAACTGTTTTTTGCATAATATAAGATTTTGTCTCACTTCTAGGCGCAAAGAAGAGAAGTAATAAGTTTATGTATTGTAGACTTTTAGTCATCTTTAGATGACTTTAGCTATTAGCCAGAGATTTTAATCTCTGGCGGTTAATGCAACTACTCCCTTCCCGCTACAAAATTACCTATCTTCTTTTTCTTCCTCCTTCGTGTCCTTCGCTTCTTCGCGGTTCGTTAGATAGGTATTCTTCAAACGGGAAGGGAGTAATCAAAGATATCTGTTGAAATTTTATAGCGTTTCTCGGTTTAATGAGGTACACCCGTAGGGGCACGGCACTGCCGTGCCCCTACAACCCGCCATATAATTTTGTACCTCACCTGAGTGGGAATC
>NZ_JBPAOH010000313.1:0-2325 GCF_050875635.1 Tolypothrix sp. VBCCA 56010 | reverse complement strand
ACACTAGCTCAAGTTTTTGGTGACAATGCAACACAAGACTCTAGTAACTTGACAATTTCTAAAGCAGACTTAGCAGCGATCGGCTTAACCGCTTCAAGTAATATAGCAATCCTAAATCATTTGTGAAAAATCACAGTTATTGATATTATGAATATTGTCAATGGGTAATATAGTGCATTGTAGTAAAGATGGAAGAGTTGATAAAGTTCATTCAAGCAAACCCAGATCCCAGAGAACTAAAACGCGCACTAGCAGTACAGATGGTGATACAAAACTATAACCATTCGACAATTGGAAATATTCTCGGAGTGTCTGTGGGTTTTGTCAATAAATGGAAATATATATTTGTAGAACAGGGTGTCAATGGATTGAGGCTAAAATACAAAGGCTCCTCAGGTTACATTGATTACGCACAAAAACAAACAGTCTTAAATTGGCTTAAACAGAAGAATTACTGGCATTTATCAGAATTGAAAGAATATATAGAAGACAAATTTAATGTAGTATTTGAGTCGAACCAAAGCTATTATGACCTTTTGAAACAAGCTAATATTAGTTGGAAAAAAACGCAGAAAAAGAACCCACGTAAAGACCAAGAACTAGTAGCTAAAAAAAACTAGAAATAACAGCGTGGCTTTCTGCACACGAGCGTCAGATAGCATAGGCGTGAACTGGTAGTTTTCTTTGAAGATGAATGTCATCTGTTGTGGGGAGACATTTGCGGTTATATTTGGGGTAATAAAAAAGAACGAATTGAAATTCCAGTTATCAATGAGCGACAACGACAGACGTATTTCGGCGCTCTAAATTATTACACACAAGAATTTTTAATTAAGCCTTATAATAGGGGTGATTCTTCTTGTGCGATCGCCTTCGTCAAATATTTAATTTCTCAGTACCCTAAAAGCCGTATTGCTTTAATATGGGACGGAGCCAGTTATCACCGTTCGGCTGAGTTTCAAGCTTATTTAAATACTGTTAATTGTGGGTTAAATGAATCAGAATGGAAAGTCACCTGTATACGAGAGTGCACCTAATGACCCAACACAAAATCCTGTAGAGGATATCTGGTTACAGGCGAAAAACTTTATTCGAGAGTCTTATCACCTATGTAAATCATTTACACAGGTCAAAAGATTGTTTGAACTCGTTACTAATCATCAATTTTTTGATTTTCCGAAGATATTTATGTATGGTTCATTTTTTTCACAACTCATTTAGGATTGCTATATAGCAACCGCCAAGGCGGTTAGGATGCCAAACTTAAGATGTCCTCAATGGCATCTCGTAAACAATCAAACTGCCCCAGTTTTCTACGGATTCGACTCTTTAACCAAGACCAGCATTTCTCAATCAAGTTTAGGTCTGGAGAATAAGGCGGTAGATACAGCAGTTCACACCCTGCATCCTGAATCAGTTGTTGAATGCGCCCACCTTTGTGGAATGTGGCATTATCCATCACCAAAACTTGTCCAGGTTCGAGTGTTGGAAGCAAACAAGTTTCTAACCAGGTCTCAAACACTGTTCGATTACATGCCCCTTCAACAGTAAAGGGAGCTATCAAATTTTGATTGCACAGCGCAGCAATCATGTTCACCCTACCTTCACGCCGCCCTGATTTGAGTGCATGGAAGCGCTGCCCTTTTAAGTTCCACCCATAATCATACTCGTCTCGACTATCCATCCCAGACTCATCTAGGTACACGATCTTCTCGCTTGGGTAGTGTAGACAAGTGATCTATGAACGCTTGTCGCTTGGCTTCATCCCGCTCACGGTAGCCATAGGTCTTTTTTTTCGAGTAAAGCCAATTTTCTTCAAAGCCCGTGAGATCGTGCGTTAGCGTAGCTCGCCGAAGGCATCGCTAATTTGACCTTCCCAAAGCGAAGCCATCACGAAAGCGAGTTTTATCCCCATGAGATGAAGCTTTCCTCACGGAATTTTTCCCAGTCGGTAATTTTATGACCATTACCGGGAGGCTGATTGGGCAAGGCTTGGAAGTCTCCAGTTTCAGCTTGTCGCAAAGCGCCATAAGTTTATAGTGTTGCGACTGATATTAAACACAAGACTTGCTTCGCTTTTGTTTAAACCATCTAACTCAATGGCTTGAATTACCTTTTGACGAAGGTCGTAACTGTAGGGTTTGGGCATATGTATAGCGATCGCACTCCGCAAACGAAAGGGACTACATCCAGTTTATGCTTAAACCGCCTTGGCGGTTGCTATAACACCGCTGAAAGCTTACTTGTTGCGTTAATTCTAAAAGCAGCAAGTTATCTTAATGAAACCAACCAAAGCACCAATAACGATATTCAAGTTACCATTAG
>NZ_JBPAOH010000312.1:0-2426 GCF_050875635.1 Tolypothrix sp. VBCCA 56010 | reverse complement strand
TTGGTGCGAATCGTTGGCTAGAAACTAAAGCCCACATGGACTTGGAGGATTAGCCGCAAGGTACAGAACCTTGACAACTGAATGACCATGTAGGTGAGAGTCATCAAATTCTCAAATCCTACCCCGCAGGTGCAGCGGTGAAAGCATCACCCCCAGGTTTGCGACTAGTCCTCAACGCCTGAAGCGGGGTGAAAAGGTGTTATTACTGACAGCCTAAGTCGGTAAGCATCGAGCAAAGTACCCATGAGTAAAGCCTCGGCTTGAAGATGCGTTTGAATCGTCGTTACTGGGAACCAGCGAAATAAGGCTAAATGCGCTGGAGCCAAAAGGCACAGGATAAGGAGTTGGCAAGTCAGTTTTTGACCAACAAGCACTTCCAATAAACCCGGCGAAAAGTATCACACTAAAGGTACATAGTATGGTCATTCGGAACGAGATAACCTTTCGTTTGCTCTCAGGTGGTCGAATACCTGAGCAGGTGCTAACCGCAAGCAGCGGATAGGTGAGATTGAGTCAGAAGCGAACGTCTGGGGTAATTCCCAGGATATGCAGACAGACTTACGGTGATTTGGAAGATAAAGTCTCAAGTAGTGAGTATAAATGTCTAAAACACAGTCTCAACTGATGGTAGAATGGCACGAGATTAACTGGCGCAAGCTAGAGCGTAGCGTGTATAAGCTCCAAAAGAGAATTTATCGAGCCTCTCAGCGTGGTGATGTGAAAGCATTCCGCAGACTCCAAAAAACGTTGATGAAGTCTTGGTCAGCAAGAGCTTTATCGGTTCGTAGAGTTACCCAGGATAACCAAGGAAAAAAGACGGCAGGTGTGGACGGGCAAAAAAGCTTGACCCCAAAGCAACGTCTTGACCTAATAAGTTCAATGAAACTGGGTTCCAAAGTTAGCCCTACCCGGAGAGTATGGATTCCCAAACCGGGGACAGAAGAGAAGCGACCTTTGGGCATACCTACAATGAAAGACCGAGCCTTGCAAGCGCTGGTCAAAATGGCATTAGAGCCAGAATGGGAAGCGCGATTTGAACCTAACTCATATGGGTTCAGACCTGGACGCTCATGCCAAGATGCGATAGAGGCTATATTTAGCGCAATTAGGTTAAAACCTAAATTTGTGTTAGATGCCGACATATCAAAATGTTTTGACCGCATCAACCATGAAGCACTGCTTAGAAAATTAAATACATTTCCCACCATCCGCCGACAAGTTCGAGCATGGTTAAAAGCGGGAGTGATGGACAAAATGCAGCACTTCGAGACATCTGAGGGAACGCCACAGGGCGGGGTAATTTCTCCGTTACTAGCAAATATAGCCCTACATGGAATGGAAGAACGAATCAAACAGTATGCAGAAACTCTGCCTACTCGAAGTGGTCATGGTAAACGGGACAACCGTAGAAGCCTTAGCCTGATTCGGTATGCCGATGATTTCGTGATTCTCCACGAAAACATAACCATAGTCCAAAGATGTAAAGAGATTATCTCTGAATGGTTAAAAGGCATGGGTTTGGAACTAAAACCCAGTAAAACGAGACTCGCTCATACTCTCACACAGTACGAGAAAGAAAAACCAGGATTTAACTTTCTTGGTTTCACGATACAACAATTTCCAACAGGAAAGTATCACTCAAGGCAGGGTTTTAAAACAATCATCACCCCAAGCAAGCAGAAGCAAAAGGTACATTACGAACAAATTTCAAGTGTTATCGAAAATCATAAGGCAGCACCGCAAGCGGCGCTAATTAGCCATTTAAACCCAATCATTAGGGGATGGGCTAATTACTATGCGACTGTTGTAAGTAATGTAGCTTACACGGACATCGATGACCTCACGTACCAAAAGTTAATCGCTTGGGCAAAACGCCGCCACCCTAGAAAAAACGGGGAATGGGTGTCAAAGAAATATTGGCAATCCATAGGCGGTGACAACTGGGTATTCGCAACCTTGAAGGAGGGTTTAACCCCACTTCGGTTATTAAACCATGCCGAAACTCCAATAGTTCGTCATGTGAAAGTCAAAGGCGAATCGTCACCATACGACGGAAATCTGGTTTATTGGAGTACAAGAATGGGTAAAAACCCGGAAATGCCATTTAGAGTGGCAACACTCCTGAAAAAGCAAAAAGGGAAATGTACCCATTGCGAATTGTTTTTCCGTGAAGACGATGTAATGGAAGTTGACCATATCATCCCAAAATCAAAAGGTGGAAAGGATGAATACAAAAATCTTCAACTTTTGCATAGACATTGCCATGATACAAAGACCGCCAATGATGGCAGTTTCGGCAACCAATCTGGCTGTAACAGTGCCAAGCCTAAGCCCACCAAAAGACTCGAAAGAGTCGAGGACAAATGGGTAATGAGGTATGCGTGACAAGCACCAAACCATTGAGGAGCCGTGTGACGCGAAAGTGT
>NZ_JBPAOH010000311.1:0-2553 GCF_050875635.1 Tolypothrix sp. VBCCA 56010 | reverse complement strand
TCAAAGCCAGGCGTAAGCGTCATCGAGAGATTGACGCTTACACCCAACAAATTTGGGTTTTATCTTCTTAAGTTGACACCAATGGGCACTGCCGTGCCCCTACACCTCGCAACTAAAAATCCGAAAAGCTGTACAGTAAGTTTGTATATTACTGTGTTGCTACTGAATTTACGTGCAAACTTATGGTAGAACCTTTAACGGCAGCGGTGATTGTCTCTTTATTTTTCTCTGAGGCAATTAAAGAAGGTGGAAAAGCTTTAACAAAAGGTGCGGTTGATACATTTACTCAACTGGTAAACACGATTCGGGAAAAGTTTAAGGCAGAGGGAACAGAAGGGTTGCTGACAAGAGCGGAAAATCAACCTACAGAAGCGAATAAGACAAAGCTGCAAGATGAACTACAAACCCAAATTGATGCAGATGAAGCATTTGCTCAGAAACTTAAGGATTTAGTTGCGCTGCTACAAGCACAAGATGCAACGATACGTCAAGTAGTTTTGAGTGAGATTGAATTAAGTGACGATTTAAAAGCAAAAGATATTAACCAAAAAGCTACGAGGGATGGTTCAGTTAACCAGGAAATGATTAAAGGGGTGAAAGCTAAAAGCATTGATGTAGGCAATTTAAATCAAGAAGCTTAACTCACATTTTGCACCGGACGATTAAAATCGCGGCTACCCGAACAAAGCCGGCACACGCAGGCTACTAAATTCTTGATTTTCCGTAGATACGTAGGGTGCGTTAGCGACAGCGTAACGCACCAAATCTTTGATAATGGTATGTTACGGATTCAACAATCACGCACCCTACAATATCTAATTTTGTTCAAAAATTGTGTTAGGGCATTAAGGGTAAGGCATCGAGATAAATGGTGCGTTGCGCTTCGCTATAACGCACCCTACAAAGTTAAGATTTATTTAAAATCATGACTACTAATCCAGATTCTCAAATTGTACAAAGAATCTTTGAGAATGTACGGGCTGAGGGCAATATTACAGTCGGAGACATTACCCAGATTTATCAAGGCGTTAGTAATTTAGATAATATTCCTAAACCAACGGGTTTTCGGCAAAATATTCCTAAAAGTAGCACAGATAAGTTTGTCGGACGAGCAAGGGAATTAGAACGGCTCCACCAACAGTTACAACGCAATAATGAGGTAGTTATTGCTGCTGTGGAAGGTATGGGGGGAGTTGGTAAAACTGAATTAGCAATCCAGTATTCGCTGTTACATTTGCAGTTGCATAATTACCCTGGTGGTATCTGCTGGTTGCGAGCTAGAGAGGAAGATATGGGAGTGCAAATCGTCCAATTTGCGAGAACAGATTTAAGTTTGCAACCTCCAGATGATTTGGAGTTACCAGAACGAGTACGCTGGTGCTGGCAGCATTGGCAGCAGGGAGATACTCTGCTGGTTTTGGATGATGTGAAGAATTACAAGGATATAAAACCCTACCTACCACCACAACCATCTCAGTTTAAAGTATTAATTACAACCAGATTAAAGCTAGATTTAGCAGGTTCTTTGTTTTTGTCAGCTTTGCAAGAGTCAGATGCACTCTTATTACTGAGTCAATTGATAGGGGAAGAAAAGATAAACCAAGAGTTAGCACAAGCTCAAGAACTTTGTCAGCGTTTAGGATATTTGCCCCTAGCTTTACAATTAGTTGGGCGATATGTGAAAAAGCGTAAGATATCTTTGGCTGAAATGTTACGACGGTTAGAGTCAAAAGGGCTAGGTCATCCTTCTTTAATAGTAAATGAAAATGACCCCACTTGGACACTCGATGTTAAACGGGGTGTTGCAGCTGCTTTTGAGTTGAGTTGGTTAGAATTAAATGAAGCAGCCCAACAGTTAGGCTGTTTACTAAGTTTATTTGCTTTGGCTCCGATTCCTTGGTCGTTAGTGGAAAGTGCTGCTAAAGAGCAAGACTCGGAAGCATTGGAAGATACCAGAGTTGAATTAGAAAACTTGCACTTGCTTGTGGGTGAAGATAGTTATCAGTTACATCAGTTGATTCGAGAGTTTCTCAGAGACAAGCAAAATAACTTACCTGTTGCTGACGAGCAAAAATATAATTACTGCGCTGCAATGGTTGAAGTGGCACAGGAAATTCCTGAAACACCTATATTGCAAGACATTACTAGATTAACTCCTTTTATCCCCCACCTTGCTGAAGTTGCCACTGTTTACCAGAATTGGTTAAGTGATGAAGATTTAATTGTGCCCTTTGATGGCTTGGGTAACTTTTATAAAGGTCAAGGAGCTTACGCACAAGCTTTACCTTGGGAAGAGCAATGTTTATTAGTTGCAAAAGAGCGCTTGGGAGAAGAGCATCCCCATGTTGCCAGCAGTTACAACAACCTCGCTTTGCTCTACTATTCCCAAGGACGGTACAGTGAAGCTGAACCACTGTACCAAAAAGCTTTGCAACTAACGCAACGCTTGCTGGGAGAAGAGCATCCCCATGTTGCCAGCAGTTACAACAACCTCGCTTTGCTCTACTATTCCCAAGGACGGTACAGTGAAGCTGAACCACTGTACCAAAAAGC
>NZ_JBPAOH010000310.1:0-2604 GCF_050875635.1 Tolypothrix sp. VBCCA 56010 | reverse complement strand
TGATTACTTCAATCGAACGATGGCTAAACCTTTCAAATGGACTTATAAGGGTAAGGTGCTGGCTATTTAATGGTCGGTCTATTTCCGCCACCCTGTACTAGTTACTCAGAACAGATGGATAGCTGAAAGTTTCTATCCCATACCAGCATGAACCGCTTCTGCTCCATTCTAAAAAAATTCAGTGCTTTCCTGCTTTCTATGCTTGATTGGACTCACGGCAAGCTTATCCTTCCAATTAAGACTAGCGGCAAAGTTATGCTTCCAAACTGTCAATTTCATCCAAAATTAGCTGACGCAACAATCAGGGTTATAATGTTGTTGGCGGCAAAGTTATGCTTCCAGGGGCGGCAAAGTTATGGGTAAAGTCACAAATGTCGCTGTTAACAAATTAATGTCGCAGTTTCACAAATTAGTGTCGTTACTTCTTCTAGATAACCGTTCACAAATTAATGTCGCAACATTTGAGGGTAGTCAACTATTCACTCTGGCGAGACAGAATCATGCCAGCCAAATAGAAGACTATATACTCAATTTTAACTTAAGCTAAAAAAATTTTATTTACAATCTGTGCTGTCCGCGATCGCTGCCCGTTGGCTTTCACGCTTAGAGTCTAGCTATTCTTCAGTGCTTCCATTTTAATAAGCAGCCAATTAACTAGCAAAGCTTTTGAGATTGTCCCTCAATTGTTGATGCACGCGATCGCCCCAAAAGGGAATCACAGTTTGACCTTGACAAAGAGCTTCTAGCGCCGCCTCTTGATCAAATTCTGCTAATGTTAAATACTTCTCCTGAGAGGCGTTAGATATCAGCATCAGCTTCTTCATATTTTTTTTAGGCACAAACTCCTCAAACAGCCAAGGTTCCTTATCTTGCAACATAGCCAAAGCTTCCCGACAAACTTCAAAGCTTAAGCCAACAGACAATAAATAATGCATCACTGTTAGCGTCAACAGGTCAGTTATTGAGTAGTAAACATTACGTCCTTTACCTGTGGTATTTACAGTAGGCACAACAACACCTTTATCTCGCCAATACTGTAGCTGACGACGCGAACAATTAGTAATTTCAGCAGCTTCTGTGCTTGTGTAGAATTTTTCTTGCATAGAAATCATCCTACAGAAGCAATTTTTTTAAATTAATTTTTTTAAGAATACATAGTATATTTATATGATATTTTATTTTTATGAGTCAAATTACTATCCAGTGTCGTCTTATTGCCAGTGAATCGATCCGCCAAAAACTGTGGAAGTTGATGGCAAATTTGAACACACCTTTAATTAACGAACTACTCGAAGAAGTTGCTAAACACCCAGACTTCGAGAGTTGGCGACAAAAAGGTAAGCTTCCAGGAGATGAAGATATTGTTAGCAAACTGTGTAAACCTCTCAAAACTGACCCTCGCTTTGCAGGTCAGCCCGCTCGTTTATATACGTCGGCAATTCATACTGTGGACTACATGTACAAGTCCTGGCTGGCTATACAGAAACAGCTTCAACAGAAGCTAGATGGAAAGATGCGCTGGCTAGAAATGCTCAACAGTGATGTTAAACTTGTGGAAACTAGCGGTTCTAGTTTGGAGGCTATTCGTACCAAAGCTTCTGAAATTCTGGCAATAGCTATGCCAACATCTGACTCAGATAGCTCTCCACCCAAAAGAAAAAAGGGCAAGAAGGCTAAAAAATCCTCGTCTTCCAGTCCTAACCGCAGTTTATCCAATAAATTATTTGAAGCTTACCAAGAGACAGAAGACATCTTTAGCCGCACCGCCATCAGCTACCTATTGAAAAATGGCTGCAAACTCAGCGATAAAAAAGAAGATCCAGAAAAATTTGCCAAACGTCGTCGTCAAGTTGAAATCCAAATTCAAAGGCTTACCGAAAAGTTAATAAGTCGGATGCCGTCATGTCGAGATTTGACCAATGGTAAATGGTTAGAGACACTCTTCACTGCTACAACCACCTTTCCTGAAGACAACGCCGAAGCCAAGCGCTGGCAGGATATTCTATTAACTCGACCAAGTTCTCTCCCATTCCCCCTTGTTTTTGAAACGAACGAGGATATGGTTTGGTCAAAGAATCAAAAAGGTAGGCTGTGTGTTCACTTCAATGGCTTAAGCGATTTAATTTTTGAGGTATACTGCGGCAATCGTCAACTTCACTGGTTTCAACGTTTCTTAGAAGATAAACAAACTAAAGACCAAAGCAAAAAGGAGTATTCTAGTGCCTTATTCACTCTCAGAAATGGTCATCTAGTTTGGCAAAAAGGAGAGGGTAAGGGCGAACCTTGGAACGTTAACCGATTGACCCTCTACTGTTGTGTTGACAATCGCCTATGGACTGCTGAGGGAACAGAACACGTTCGTCAAGAGAAAGCAGATAAAACTACTAAAATCATCGCAAATACGAAGCAAAAAAGTGGACTAACGGATACACAGAAAGCTTTTATTCAACGTAAAGAATCAACACTTAATCGAATGAATAATAGCTTTAAGCGTCCTAGTCATACCATTTCTGCATGAAGCTGCGCTAAATTAAGAACAAGGGTGCGTTTGGTTTAAATGTGATGGGTTTAAGATTGCAAGTCGAGATTAAAGAAAGCCTTGAA
>NZ_JBPAOH010000309.1:0-2662 GCF_050875635.1 Tolypothrix sp. VBCCA 56010 | reverse complement strand
GAGGGGAAAGGGGAGTGGGGAGACAAGGAGACAAGGAGAGGGGGAGACAAGGAGACAAGGAGAGGGGGAGACAAGGAGACAAGGAGAGGGGGAGACAAGGAGAGGGGGAGACAAGGAGACAAGGAGAGGGGGAGAAATTCTTTTTTGTTCCCCTTGTCCCCTTGTCCCCCTTGTCCCCTTGTCCCCTTGTCCCCTTGTCCCCTTGTCCCCTTGTCCCCCTTGTCCCCTTGTCCCCTTGTCCCCTTGTTCCCCTTGTCCCCTTGTCCCCCTTGTCCCCCTTGTCCGCTTGTCCGCTTGTCCGCTTGTCCCCTTGTCCCCTTGTCCCCCTTGTCCCCCTTGTCCCCTTGTCACCTTGTCCCCTTGTCCCCCTGTCCTCCCCCTCTCCCTACTTCCCAGGTGGACATAGTTGCTGCACTTTTTGAGGAAGTTGACGGCACGTTTGCTGGAATCCTTGAGGATTAAGTTGCGACCAAGCAAACAATCCCATCGTACTTCCTACCAGCAGCGCTAACATTCCGGACAGTAGCACCCAAACCTTACCGCGACGTGGTTTTTTCACTTCAGTTGGAGTTGCAGAAACGGCAGGTGCTTCGGCTGATGGAATGTCTAAATCTAGTAGCGCTTGCGAACTATCTGCCAACTCTGGTTGTGCTGATGATGATTTTTCTTCTATCACGTCCGCTGGCGGTAGCGAAGGAGTCACAGCCACCAAGTATTCTGGAGATACACGGCAATGGGTAAGCACAACCGAAATATTATCATGACCATTTTTCTGATTTGCCAAATTAATCCAGTTGTAAGCTGCATCTTCGGGGGAAATTTCACCTTTTAATACTGGTAGTGCATATTCCTGCCAGTGATTTTCCACCAAGTTGTTATCACTCAGTCCATCGGAACACAGCAGTAATATACCGTCTTCTTCTAAGATGAATCGCTGAATCACAAAACGCAGAAATTCACCATCTTTTGTCCCCAAAGCTTGGGTAAGGGAATAAGCATCTGGACGTTGTAGTGCTTTGCGATACAGACTGCGGGCATAGCGTACTTCCCGCGATGCTACATCATCATCTACTGTCAGTAGCTGGCAGTAGTTGGGTGTAATCCAGTATGCGCGGCTATCACCGACACTTGCCAAGTAAAGTTCATGGCTATTTTGTGAGTCGCATCCAGGGGTTATCTCGACTTGTTGCGGCACTTGTACAGCCATAACGACGGTTGTTGCCATGCGTTCTCTACCTTGGCGTTTTTGGTCGTCGTTGCAAGCGCAAATTACGTTATTTACAACCCGCAAACTTGCTTCTAGTTGCTGCTGTAACAATTCTGGCGATACTAGTTCAGTTTGTTCTGCTACTTCTGCTAGTAAAGCGCGAATTTGCAACTTCAGAGATTGTACTGCTAATTGGCTGGCAACTTCACCGCCTTCGTGTCCGCCGATACCATCGCACACAATCGATAAGCACGGTAGTAAGGGATCGTCTGAGTCACCAAAGGCTATGGGATAGCAAGTGTCTTCATTTTGCTTGAGTTGGGAACCGCTATCTGTTGCTCCTGCGACTTTTAGATTTAATGGCAATTGCGCGGCTGATGATAATAATAACTGATTGAGTTGAGTGGCGATCGCTTTTAACTCAATTTCTCCAGCACACATTGAATCGACTATTTTCTGCAAAGTTGGTGCTACTTCTGGTTTAGCGACAGCTACAATCGGTTTCCAGCACTCACCCAACTGTTGAATACTCGGCTGTTCTGACTCATAAAGTTCCAAGAGTCGCACACACCAACCTTGTACTCGCAGGTTGTCTGGAAACAGTAAACTCAGGGCAACTTTGAATTCTGATAGAGGTTGCCAAAGTTGAATAATTTGCCACAGTAAGTTTACTTGTCGGACTGGAGTTGCTTGTTCCCATGCGTCAGCGATCGCTGGATATAAATTTCCAGTTTCATCTATCGGCACATTTTCCAGTAAAAGTATATCATCCGCAAATCCATAAACTTGAGGCAGATGAGAGCGATCGCTCGACAAGCGTAAGTAAGGAATAATTGCTTTTGGTAATTCTTCGGGTATATCTGGCAGCTGTCCTGGTTGAATATCCAGCCAAATTTGCGATGTAATTACCTCATATCTATCTTTTATTAGTTCTCCCGGTCGAATAACTTGATGTTCGCCAGTTGCCCAAATATAACGGTGAACTAAAGGAGTTTGACAACTTGCACACAATCTGCTATCACCCATAGGATTGATGGGATTAGTACAGCCAGGATTCGTGCAATAAATTATCCGCTCTTGTGATGAAATCATGCAGCTATAAGTTCAAGAATTTAAATCAACCGCAGTTTTTCGATTACATCTGGCTGTCACATGATTGTTGTTTGGTGCTGTTTTAAGTAAGTTATGGCTTTTATGGTATAAAAATTATGAAAAAACCTAATAATGCTTAAGAATTTCCACTTACTTAATTATGCTTTCATATCGGTTTGTGCGATCGCCACAATGTAGTCGAAAATTCAGTTTTGCAATTATAGCCGAAAGATTAGCATAGATTTCATCATTTGGGATGAGGGGGGATGTGGAGAGTGGGGGAGTGGGGGAGTGGGGGAGTGGGGGAGTGGAGGAGTGGGGGAGTGGAGGAGTGGGGGAGTGGAGGAGTGGGGGAGTGGAGGA
>NZ_JBPAOH010000308.1:0-2681 GCF_050875635.1 Tolypothrix sp. VBCCA 56010 | reverse complement strand
TATGTTAGCTAATTCAGCCACATTTGAAGTTACCTGGGAAAAGTTACCAGACGATTTTATTTTAGATGACGAGCCAGTGGATAATATTAATCAACCACCTTTAGCTGCTGCGTTAACCGAAAGCTTGGTGTTTGCTGGTAAATTACCCGCGAATGCTTTGACTACCACTAATTATGGTATTTGTGCCACTTTAAATAATAAGTTTGTGGTGAAAGCACCTGATTGGGGATATGTACCAGTAATTCGGGTTTCGCGAGAAGAAGTGACGCGCAGTTATACACCGCGACTTCAGGGAGATATTCCAGTCATTGTCATGGAATTTATTTCCGATACCGAAGGTGGGGAATATTCCAGCAAACCAACTTATCCACCGGGAAAGTGGTTTTTTTACGAACAGATTTTGCAAGTTCCCAATTATGCAATTTTTGAACCGAGTACTGGAGTACTGGAGGTTTATCAATTGGATGATTCAGGACGCTATCAAATTCAAACCCCAGATGTAAATAATCGTTGCTGGATTGGAGAAATGAACCTTTTCTTAGGTATATGGCAAGGTAATCGCGAAAATCGAAATGGCTATTGGTTGCGCTGGTGGGATGAAAGCGGAGAACTGCTGCTGTGGGGTTCGGAGTTGACAACTAGAGAACGTCAACGTGTAGAAGAAGAACGTCAACGTGTAGAAGAAGAACGTCAACGTGTAGAAGAAGAACGTCAACGTGCAGAAGAGGAACGTCAACGTGCTGAGGATGAACGTCAACGTGCTGATGAGGAACGTCAACGTGCGGATGAGGAACGTCAACGTGCTGATGATGAACGTCAACGCGCTGAAAGATTAGCACAACAACTCAGGGCAGCGGGAATTGAACCGGAGGTGTGATGTAATTAGTTCATTTTGATTTAGGCGATCGCTATTACCCAAATTCCTACCTAGATTCCCGATTTCGCATAAGTTGTCGGGAATCTTGTTTTTCAAACGCTTCACTCAAGACTATGAGCGAATATCAGCAGCAAAGCAGGGATGAATAAAGCTGATACAGCAAGACGTTAAACTATTTATAGATATTCTAGACAATTAAAACACTATATTTATGTTGACAAAATACATAAAAGCTGCACTGCATCAAGCTAAATATAAGATTTTGTCAGATGATGGCACATTTTATGGAGAAATTCCTGGATTTCAGGGTGTTTGGGCTAACACAGATACTTTGGAAGTCTGTAGAGAAGAATTAGAAGAGGTTCTCGAAGAGTGGATTTTCTTGCGGGTTTCGCGAAATTTAGCGTTACCTGTAGTTGATGGCATTGAATTGTCAATCAAGGAAGTGGCATAATGCCTACTTTCAAACCTATCAAGCGTCCCGACTTAATTCGCTACTTGAGGCAACTAGGGTTTGAGGGACCCTTTTCTGGTGGCAAGCATCAATATATGATTAAAGATGATATCACGGTACGAATACCAAATCCTCACAAAAGTGATATCGGTAAGGGGCTTTTAGCTGAGATATTGCGACAAGCTGGAATTGAGAAGGATGAGTGGGAACAGTTGTGATGTTGAAGCAGGCGATCGCTTACTATAGCGTTTCCTGACCTAGCGAGGTACACCCGTAGGGGCACGGCACTGCCGTGCCCCTACACCTGGCAACACAAAACTGTACCGCATCTGAATGGGAACCGCTATATTTCCAAGGAGTGCGATCGCATCAATTCATGCAGTTTGACTTGCTTTCTTTAATCGCTATTTATCCAATTAGGCGAAAAAGCTAAGATAAAAAAGTCAACTTACATCCCAACTAAACAATTATGCTAAGAGTAAATAAGAAAATTGTCACTGATGAAGCAATGCGTCCAGTAGCAGTTTTGATTGATTATCAAGACTGGCAGAGAATTGAGCAAATATTAAATGTTTATCAATCACAACAAGAAAATTTTGATTTAAATAAGTACGCTGGTGTAATTCAACTGACTCAAGACCCTTTAGAATATCAGCAGCAAAGCAGGGATGAGTAAACTTGACGCAGCCTTTAATATTACTAGATACAAATATAGTTTTGTACTTTTTGGGTGGTAGGTTAGTCAATTCATTACCATCAGGAAAATATTTTGTGTCCGTAATTACAGTTGATTGAATTGTTATCTTATCCTAGCCTCAGTTCAAACGAAGAAACACAAATTATTGAGTTTTTGAATAAAATTACAGTTGTTGGTATTGATAGTAATATCAAAAATTTCACAATAGCACTTCGCAAACAATACAAACTTCGGCTTCCTGATGCCATTATTGCCGCAACTGCACAAAAATTGAATGCAATGTTATTTACGAATGATGCTAGGTTGAATAATGTAACACAAATTAACACTCAAACAGTGCAAATTGTGTAGTAAGCCGGCGTAGACACCTTAGCGGCTTGTCGTCAAACATCGCTTATCACTTGATAATTTATAGCAACAGCCAAGGTGATTAGGACATCAACAGATGATAAAACCTAGACACCAAAAGACTTTTCACCCAGTCCCCTGCTATACCTTAACGCATAAGCTTTTATTATCAAAGTAAAAGCTGTCGTTACCAACGCTTTAGTTTTGCTTATAATATAAAAGCTGTCGTTACTAACGTTGAAGCTGTCGTGATGAAAATCGAAGCTGTCGTTACTAACGTTGAAGCTGTCGTGATGAAAATCGAA
>NZ_JBPAOH010000307.1:0-2745 GCF_050875635.1 Tolypothrix sp. VBCCA 56010 | reverse complement strand
ACCTCCACTTGGTGTTACCCAAGCTTCATCCTGGACATGGTTAGATCACCAGGGTTCGGGTCTATAAACACTGATTAATTGCGCCCTTTTCAGACTCGCTTTCGCTGTGGCTGCGGCTATATACGCCTTAACCTACCAGTGCCTATAAGTCGCCGGCTCATTCTTCAACAGGCACGCGGTCATCCGTTTAATCGGACTTCCACTGCTTGTAAGCTAACGGTTTCATGTTCTATTTCACTCCCCATTTGGGGTTCTTTTCACCTTTCCCTCGCGGTACTGGTTCACTATCGGTCACGCAGTAGTATTTAGCCTTACGAGATGGTCCTCGCTGATTCACATCGGATTCCTCGTGCCCCATGCTACTCGGGATACAGCTACTATCCATACAGTTTTCAATTACAGGACTTTCACCTTCTCTGGTGCAGTATTTCGCTGCTTCGTCTAACTTCTGGATTCGGTATCGCTGTCCCACTACCCCAATAGGAAATCCTACTGGTTTAGGCTTTTCCCCGTTCGCTCACCACTACTTAGGGAATCTCTATTGATTTTTTTTCCTCCAGCTACTAAGATGTTTCAGTTCGCTGGGTTGGCTCTTACCTGTCTATATATTCAACAGGTAGTATATAGGGTTGCCCCATTCGGAAATCTCCGGCTCTATGTTTGCTTCCAACTCCCCGGAGCATATCGTCGGTAACCACGTCCTTCATCGCCTCTGCGTGCCTAGGTATCCACCGTTAGCCCTTATTCGCTTGACCAAAAAACAATTGTTTTTCACAATGCAAACACCACTTCAGTTATGTCTGTGTGTGTCTGCCTGCAATTATTCGCTTCACTATGCAGTTTTCAAGGTTCAATTACTGGATATATATCCAGCAGGCTGGCAAACTTGATGCTCAGTTGCTGAAGAATCCATATCTAATTCGTGTTGCTATAGGACATCTGACCGCTAACAGCATAGCACCCAGCTTTACCCCAACACCAAAAAGTTACTAGGCAAAAGCCAAACACAGAATCAGAAATTCTTTTTACTTTTCCCAAATAACTTTTTTGAGGTGGGCCATCCTGGACTCGAACCAGGGACCTCACCCTTATCAGGGGTGCGCTCTAACCACCTGAGCTAATAGCCCATACTTCACGAACCAAAATATAGTTTGAAAGAAACTAACAACTTTTTCACGCCACCGACCATTAGGATGACCAACTCAATATTTAATCACAATCAAGCTTTCAATATTTGAGCGGGTAGGTCTCCTTTAAAGGAGGTGATCCAGCCACACCTTCCGGTACGGCTACCTTGTTACGACTTCACCCCAGTCACCAGTCCTGCCTTAGGCATCCCCCTCCCGAAGGTTGGGGTAATGACTTCGGGCACTACCAGCTTCCATGGTGTGACGGGCGGTGTGTACAAGGCCCGGGAACGAATTCACTGCAGTATGCTGACCTGCAATTACTAGCGATTCCTCCTTCACGCAGGCGAGTTGCAGCCTGCGATCTGAACTGAGCGACGGTTTGTGAGATTAGCTTGCCATCGCTGGGTAGCTGCCCTTTGTCCGTCGCATTGTAGTACGTGTGTAGCCCAGAACGTAAGGGGCATGCTGACTTGACGTCATCCCCACCTTCCTCCGGTTTGTCACCGGCAGTCTCTCTAGAGTGCCCAACTTAATGATGGCAACTAAAAACGAGGGTTGCGCTCGTTGCGGGACTTAACCCAACATCTCACGACACGAGCTGACGACAGCCATGCACCACCTGTGTTCGCGCTCCCGAAGGCACTCTTCTCTTTCAAGAAGATTCGCGACATGTCAAGTCCTGGTAAGGTTCTTCGCGTTGCATCGAATTAAACCACATACTCCACCGCTTGTGCGGGCCCCCGTCAATTCCTTTGAGTTTCACAGTTGCCTGCGTACTCCCCAGGCGGGATACTTAACGCGTTAGCTACGGCACGGCTCGGGTCGATACAAGCCACGCCTAGTATCCATCGTTTACGGCTAGGACTACTGGGGTATCTAATCCCATTCGCTCCCCTAGCTTTCGTCCCTCAGTGTCAGTTGCGGCCTAGCAGAGCGCTTTCGCCACCGGTGTTCTTCCTGATCTCTACGCATTTCACCGCTACACCAGGAATTCCCTCTGCCCCGAACGCACTCGAGCCGTGTAGTTTCCACTGCCTTTATGAGGTTGAGCCTCACTATTTAACAGCAGACTTACACAGCCACCTGCGGACGCTTTACGCCCAATCATTCCGGATAACGCTTGCATCCTCCGTATTACCGCGGCTGCTGGCACGGAGTTAGCCGATGCTTATTCCTCAGGTACCGTCATTGTCTTCTTCCCTGAGAAAAGAGGTTTACAACCCAAGAGCCTTCCTCCCTCACGCGGTATTGCTCCGTCAGGCTTTCGCCCATTGCGGAAAATTCCCCACTGCTGCCTCCCGTAGGAGTCTGGGCCGTGTCTCAGTCCCAGTGTGGCTGATCATCCTCTCAGACCAGCTACTGATCGTCGCCTAGGTGCGCTCTTACCACACCTACTAGCTAATCAGACGCGAGCTCATCTTCAGGCTATTAATATTTCACATTGCTGCACATTCGGTATTAGCCACCGTTTCCAGTGGTTGTCCCGAACCTGAAGGCAGATTCTCACGCGTTACTCACCCGTCCGCCACTAAGTACCGAAGTACTCCGTTCGACTTGCATGTGTTAAGCATACCGCCAGCGTTCATCCTGAGCCAGGATCAAACTCTCCGTTTTG
>NZ_JBPAOH010000306.1:0-2811 GCF_050875635.1 Tolypothrix sp. VBCCA 56010 | reverse complement strand
TGAGACGACTGAAGCATTTATTTATGTTGCCATGATTCGTTTGATGCTAAAGCAACTTGCGTAATTAAAATCACCTATCTAAAACTTCTCAGACATCCTCTAACTGCAACTTTTTGACTAGGTCTTCTACATCACCGCGAGAAACATACTTTTGAAAATTTTGTAGTTGTTTAACATTAGGAATTTTCAGGATAACCTCAATTCTATCTTCTAAAACAAGTGGGTACACAAAAGCTGTGTCCTTAGCTTTTTTATCAAGAACATCATCAATTTTCTGTAAGTTGTTTTCAGGGCAAGCTAGACGCAGAAAGTTTTCAAGTTCGACTGCTTGCAGAGAGGTAATTACTGTGCGAGCTTGAGAGAGGTAAGTTTGCTCAGGGTTTTTTTCCAATAGTAATAAATCAACTTATTCGCGATAGACGGTTTGGATTTCCTCTAAAAAGGACAATTGTGCATCTGGGCTACCAGATGCTAACTCCCGACGAAGAAATTGCAATGTTTAAAAAGCACCTCCATATGCTTCTCTTGCTTTTTTTATGTCTTGAAAGTCCTTTTGTACTTGTTTAGCTTTTATCGGTTTGTAAATGCGTCCTAATTGCCACTGCCATTGATATGCTATGTCTGGGGCTGGAATAGATTGAGCTATGAGCAGTCCTTTCTGAGTTGTTTTTATAGCTAAATCCCATTGTTTTCTGTCTTCATATAGCTTACCCAGATAGCCCAGAGCATAAGATTCCGCCCTTAAATCGCGTAGTTTTTTATCTTTTTTACCTCCAGCTTGCTCAATTGTTTCATTAAGAAAACTTTCAATTTGTTGATATTGAGCATCAGATAAATTGCGAAGTCGCATCCAGTTTTTGACAAAATTTAGCCTTGATAACAGAAAAATATACGCCGTTTTCTTGTAAAGTTCTTTCATTTGAATTAATAGAGATGAGGGGAATTCCCCAGTCAAAGCGGGCATTTAGAGAATCGCCCATCCTAAATCGCAAACCGATACCAACAGATGCTAAGGTGTTATCCTCAGATTCTGCTGTCTCAAAGTTGTTCCAAATCGTACCAAAATCTACGAACGGTGCTACCTGTAAAAGCCCTTGTACTCTGGGAATCCGTAGAATCGGCAACCGGAATTCCGCAGAACCAAAAGCACCATTATCTGAT
Source organism: Tolypothrix sp. VBCCA 56010 (assembly GCF_050875635.1). NCBI lineage: Bacteria > Bacillati > Cyanobacteriota > Cyanophyceae > Nostocales > Tolypothrichaceae > Tolypothrix > Tolypothrix sp. VBCCA 56010. Next base: position 1,650 of record NZ_JBPAOH010000306.1, on the reverse strand, counting down.
AGCAATGCATCCTGACGGTATCCTCTAACACTTGCCAAACCACCCAATCCAAATTGCTCTGAGGGTACAAGTCTTCTATCCGACACTTGTATATCACCCCGAAGGACTAATAAAGTATCTCTTGCAAAGCTACGCACCCATTGTGCTTGTCCTCTCCATGCAAAAAAGCGACCATCTGGTTCAACTTTATTAACAGTGGCATCCAGTGCATCAAGTCCAAAATTGAATTGAGAACGAAGTGCCAAAGCAGAATTATCACCGCTTTGAATCCATTGCTGAAAGAAACGGAGCGCTGATATGCGAGTACGTCCTTGATTGTCAGCTCCTGGTGAAACGGGAAAACCTCCAATATCTTTAAATCCCAAGGAAGTCTCAATTTGGAAATGAGAGGCAGTGAGTCCAAGGGTGAATTCTTGAGTGGGAGTTTGAATAATTGGATGGCTGAGGGTGAGTTGGTACTCCCGCGATTCTGATGAAATATCTAATATGTCAAAGGGTTTCTCAATAATTTTGCTTGAGGTGGTGTTATAGCTGAGAGTTAAAGTCGTGTTTTGGGGAGTTAGGGGGAGAGCGTAGTTAAAATCAACTTTATCGCTGCCATCTGTATTAGCGTAAGCTACACTCAAACTATCTCCAATCCCTAACAAGTTGTCTTCTCTTAACTCAGCCCATCTTTTTGATTTAATCGCCGAGTTCCAGTCACTTTGATATCTTCAATGCTACCCTCAACAATCTGAATCCTCACCACACCGCCTGTTGGTGCGATCGCCTGTTCTGGGATCAAAGCTCCAGAAGTGATGTAATCTTTCTTGATATAAAAATTGGTAATTGCAGAACGAACTTTAAGCAGTTGAGCAAAGGTGAGTTTAACAGCTTTATCTTGCTCACTTCTTGGTAGCTTAATGTCAAGCTTTGGATCTTCACAACCAGAATTATCTTCAGGTTTTGGAGAATTGGGAGCGGAGTCATTCGTTACACAATTCAAAGCATCTTCAATGACTTTGAGTAATTCTTCGTCTTTGAAAACTGTGTTTCCTACAAATTCCAACCTTGTAACTATGATTGGGAAGTTCTCAGGAAATTCTGCTTCTGGTGATTGTTCTTGTTGTGGGGTAGGTGTGGTAGGGAAAGGATTTTCTCGAGGAGGAGAAGGTAAAGGATCTTGTAACTGTGGAGGTGGTTCAGAGGTTGGGGGTTTAATGTCTTGGGGAGGAGGTAAATCTGTTGGTAAGTTTGGCGGAAGGTTTGGTGGCGGAGCTTGAGCCACTTCAATAGCACGTACACTTGTAGGTATTAATTAGCTGAGAATCAGTGTTAATAGGGTGAGTGCAAACTGAGCTTGACAAATATGCCAACACTTATTTTCCATAACAACCTCTTGTGAATCGTTGCCAAGGACTATAGGAAGAAGTTAATTGAGAAGGGTTTGCAGCGAGAATAATTTCTCCTTTTGGTCCGATTTTTACACCTTGGGCTTCTACTATTGGGGCGGGGGAGTTGTTTTCTGGAGGTGTGGCGATCGCCCCACTCTCTCCCAAAAGTATGTCACTATTAACCCAAGTTGCTAGTTACTATGCATAGGCGATCGAGGAAGGGGCACTTAAGCAATAAAATCCCCTCCAGTCAGAAAATTAGGAGGGGTGTATGCTA
>NZ_JBPAOH010000305.1:0-2854 GCF_050875635.1 Tolypothrix sp. VBCCA 56010 | reverse complement strand
ACAGCGAAGTTGTGGAACCTGCAAGGTAAGGAAATTGCCACCCTCAAGCATAACAAAGAGGTCAACAACGTAGCGTTTAGTCCTGATGGCAAGACTATTGCCACAGCTTCATATGACAATACAGCGAAGTTGTGGAACCTGCAAGGTAAGGAAATTGCCATTCTCAAGCATAACGAATTGGTCAACAACGTAGCGTTTAGTCCTGATGGCAAGACGATTGCCACAGCTTCAAGTGACGGTACAGCGAAGTTGTGGAACCTGCAAGGTAAGGAAATTGCCACCCTCAAGCATAACTCATCGGTCATCAACCTAGCGTTTAGTCCTGATGGCAAGACTATTGCCACAGCTTCAGGTGACAACACAGCGAAGTTGTGGAACCTGCAAGGTAAGGAAATTGCCACCCTCAAGCATAACAAAGAGGTCAACAACGTAGCGTTTAGTCCTGATGGCAAGACTATTGCCACAGTTTCATGGGACAACACAGCGAAGTTGTGGAACCTGCAAGGTAAGGAGATTGCCACCCTCAAGCATAACAGTCCGGTCATCAACGTCGCGTTTAGTCCTGATGGCAAGACAATTGCCACAGCATCATTTGACACAGCGAAGTTGTGGAACCTGCAAGGTAAGGAGATTGCCACCCTCAAGCAGAACTCACCGGTCAGCGACGTAGCGTTTAGTCCGGATGGCAAGACTATTGCCACTGCTTCATATGACGGTACAGCGAAGTTGTGGAACCTGCAAGGAAAGGAACTTGCCACCCTCAAGCATAACAAAGTGGTCAGGAACGTAGCGTTTAGTCCTGATGGCAAGACTATTGCCACTGCTTCAGGTGACAACACAGCCAAGTTGTGGAACCGGCAAGGTAAGGAAATTGCCACCCTCAAGCATAACTCAGCGGTCAACAACGTAGCGTTTAGTCCGGATGGCAAGACTATTGCCACTGCATCAAGTGACAAGACAGCGAAGTTGTGGAACCTGCAAGGAAAGGAACTTGCCACCCTCAAGCATAACGATTCGGTCTACAACGTAGCGTTTAGTCCTGATGGCAAGACGATCGCCACAGCTTCAGATGACAATACACTCCGCTTATGGACTCAAGTAGGGGATACTTGGCAGCAGTTTGCTGAATATCAAGCTAGTAACGGTGTGTTTAGCCCGGATGGTAAACTAATTGCGATTGTAGTTGGTGAGAATACTGTACAGTTGCGTCCGGTTGAGGGTTTGGATGAACTGCTAGCACGAAGTTGCGGATGGCTAAAAGATTATCTTTCTTCACATCCTGATGTGGGGAAGCAGGTTTGTGGTAGTTAGGAGAGGGGGAGGGGGACAGGGGGGGAGTGGGGGAGTGGGGGAGGGGGAGAGGGTGTGTATTAATCTTCATTAATGAGTGTTTGATACTGATTAAAGAGTGTTGGAACCTCATTAAAGAGTCGCTGAAATAGATTTGAGAGTCGCTGAAATAGATTTGAGAGTCTCGGAAATAGATTTGAGAGTCGCTGAAATAGATTTGAGAGTCGCTGAAATAGATTTGAGAGTCGCTGAAATAGATTCGAGAGTCGCTGAAATAGATTTGAGAGTCGCTGAAATAGATTTGAGAGTCGCTGAAATAGATTTGAGAGTCGTTGAAATAGATTCGAGAGTCGTTGAAATAGATTTGAGAGTCGTTGAAATAGATTCGAGAGTCTCGGAAATAAATTCGACAGGACAGACAGTAGGGTGTGTTATCGCTTCAGCGTAACGCACCCTGAATTATTAATGGTGCGTTAGCCTTCGGCATAACACACCCTACAATTTAAATTTCTTAACTTGAATCTGGTAGGGTGCGTTATTGTTCGTAACGCACCCAGCACATAATCTTACTCGTAGTAAGCACTTTAGTGCTTAAAATAAGCGCTCTTTGCGCTTACTACCTTGTCAAAACAAATCTAAATCTGTCAACGCACCAAGACTGCTGGAAGATACTAATTTGGCATATTTCCCTAACACACCCTTCGTATAACGAGGGGGACGGGGTTGCCAATTTGCACGACGATTAGCTAATTCTTCATCGGATACGTTTAATTGCAACAGTCGCGCATGAGCATCAATTGTGATACTATCACCTTCTTCCACAAGCGCGATCGCTCCCCCAATTTCTGTTCTGCCTTTTTTCGCATTTTTTTTGGTGACACCAGACTTGATTGCAGCACATGGTCGTGGGGGTGGGTTAGCACTTTGGATTCGAGATTGAAGATATAGCAATTCTCCTTTCATGGTGAATAAGAGCGTATTTGTAGGGACAATTCATGAATTGTCCCTACATTCGCTGTGATAATATATTGTACACAAACCTACTTAATTGCGGTTTTACTTCTCTGAAGTGGGAATACTAAAATCAGTGGTTTCTTATACTTTAGTAATCATGGCTTATATTGAGAAAATTCTGGAAAAGTTACAAAATCTTTCTGATACGTCACTCCAAGAAGTTCTAGATTTTATTGATAATTTGGAGTCTCGAAATCGAATTGCTAAACTATCATCACCAACAGTTCATGACGAATCACTGCTAATAAACTTGAAAAAAGCAACTGCACACTATCAAAACGGAATCGCCAAGTTGCAATTAAAAGAATATCAACAAGCGATCGCAGAATTTAATTACGCATTACAAATTTATCCCAATTATTCAGAAGCTTATTACTATCGTGGTAAAGTCAGACACAAATTATAGCGATTCCCACTCAGGTGAGGTACAAAATTATATGGCGGGTTGTAGGGGCACGGCACTGCCCATTGGTGTCAACTTAAGCAAAAAGTCAGCATAAGATGTAATCTAAGAACATTGGGTTTGATGTGATTAGTGATACATAATGAG
>NZ_JBPAOH010000304.1:0-3071 GCF_050875635.1 Tolypothrix sp. VBCCA 56010 | reverse complement strand
GAAACAGTTTATGGAATTGGCTATCGTCTGAGGCTAGCGAAAGAGGACAGGGGGACAGGGGGACAGGGGGACAGGGGGACAGGGGGACAGGGGGACAGGGGGACAGGGGGACAGGGGGGACAAGGGGAGGACACTTCCGTGCGGGGGTGGAGGAGTGAGGAACGTGTCCGTGGACAAGGGGAGGACACTTCCGTGCGGGGGTGGAGGAGTGAGGAACGTGTCCGTGGACAAGGAGGAAAAATTTCTCCCTTGTCTTCCCCATCTCCCCCTCTCCCCCTCTCCCCATCTCCCCATCCCCCCCTCTCCCCCTCCCCCACTTCTTCATCACCGACTCCAAAGCAGATATTATTAGCGATCGCCTCAGTTTGGAACCGATTTAAAGGAAGGGTGGATGAACAGGTAACTTTGTTGGAGGAAGCTGCTGTTGCATCTAGTGACAATGCTTTGAATCAAGAACTCCGCAAACAAGCATTTCAAGAAGCTCATACTTTAGCAGGATCGTTAGGTACTTTTGGCTTTGCTTTCGGCTCAAAGTTGGCACGAAAAATTGAGCATCTACTGAAAACTGATAAAATTTTGACTAAAGCGGAAACGACGCAGTTTCAAAGTTGGGTAGAGCTATTGCGTCAGGAAATAGAGCGAAATCAGGATGAGATTGTTTCCTCTTCACTTCCTCTAGATGAATATCCTTTGCTGTTGGTAGTCGATCGCGATCGCTTGCTGGCTTCCCAACTTGCAATTGATGCATCAAATTTCAAAGTGGCGAGCGCAACCGATATTCAAACCGCCATCCAGAAATTGTACCAAGAACATCCCAGCGCAGTACTATTAGATCCGAGCGTTTCCCCACTTGAATCCGACAGCTTGCGCTTACTTTCCGAGTTGAAAGACCGCAAACCACCAGTCAGCGTGATAGTATTTACCGAACAAAGCGATTTTAGCCATCGATTGCAAGTTGCTCGCCACGGTGGACACACATTTTTACAAAAACCCTTACCCATTGCACAGATAATACAAGCGGTGACACAAGTATTGCAACATGCACCTAATGCAGAAGCTCATGTTTTAGCTGTAGACGACGATCCGAAAATAGGTGCGCTGTTGCAAGTATTGCTGACTCCTTGGGGAATCAAGGTGACAACCCTCAACGATCCGCAACGTTTTTGGGAAACTCTGGAATCTATAAAGCCAGATTTTCTGATTTTGGATGTGGAAATGCCGGATGTCAATGGTATGGAGATTTGCCAGGTAGTACGCAACGATCCGCGTTGGAGTGAATTGCCGATTTTATTTTTGACAGTTCATAACGATGCTAATATTATTAATCGCGTGTTTGCAGTCGGTGCAGATGACTTTGTAAGCAAGCCAATCGTCGGACCAGAACTTGTCACTCGCATTATCAATCGTCTGGAAAGGATTAAATTACGGCAGCGTCTTGCCCAAACCCAGCAAGCTGAAGCTGCTGCTAGCAAGAATGATATAACCCGCATTCGCCAACAAACAACAGTTGCTCAGTTGGCTCAGTCAGCTTTGTCTGGCAAAGATTTTTCTAGCTTGATGAATGAAGCTGTGGAGGTTATAGCACAAAATCTGGAAGTAGAATACAGTAATATTTTAGAACTTCTGCCAAAAGAAAACACCTGGGTGCTGCGCTCTGGGGTGGGCTGGGATTCCAAATTAATCGGGCAAGAAATAATCAATTTAGACGCGGTTGTACTCTCTGGGGTGATGATTTCAGATTTAGAAACATCTGATAATAATTCCTTTTTGCAGCAACATCAAGTTAAGAGCGGTTTAAGTGTACCAATTTCCACACAGAATCGAATTTATGGGGTTTTAGGAGCTTATACGCGCAAAAAACAAACTTTCAGTTTAGATGATATGAATTTTGTCCAAGCGATCGCAAACATCTTGTCAGCGGCACTTGAGCGGCAGCAAACTGAGCAAGCTTTACGTAAAGGTAAGGACGAATTAGAATTAAGCGTAGCAGAACGCACAGCAGAATTAATTAAAATTAATCAACAGCTTCAGTTAGAACTTAACGAGCGTCAACGCACACAAGAAGCATTGCGAAACTCTCAAAGTCGATTTGCGGGAATTGTAGAAATCGCCGATGATGCAATTATTTCGATTGATAGCAGCCAACGCATAACCTTATTTAACCAAGGGGCAGAAAAAATTTTCGGCTACACGGCAACCGAAGTGCTAGGACAGCCTTTGGATTTACTGTTACCGTTGCGATATACTGAAACACATCGTCAGCATGTAAGTGAATTTGGCAACTCTACAAAAGTCGCTCATCGCATGGGAGAACGTCGTGAGATTTATGGTTGTCGCAAAGATGGTAGTGAATTTCCGGCAGAAGCTTCGATTTCTAAGTTAAAGCTGGGAGAAGAAACAGTATATACCGTTTACTTGCAAGATATTAGCGATGTCTGGCGACAAGCCGCTCCGCGTCTACGCAAGCAAGTTGAACGCATGAAAGATGAGTTTGTCTCCGTCACCAGTCACGAACTTCGCACACCCCTAACTTCAATTCACGGCTCATTAAAAATGCTGGCAAGCGATTTAATTAAGTCAGATTCTCAACAAGGAAAACGTCTGCTAGAAATAGCTGTCAATAGTAGCGAGCGTTTGGTGCGCTTAGTCAACGATATTCTTGACATCGAGCGCATCGAGTCGGGCAAAGTGAAGATGGAAAAACAAACCTGCAACATTGCCGACTTAATCGCACAAGCAGTAAATGTAATTCAGCCGCTTGCCGAGGCAGCCAATGTTACTTTATCTGTTTCTAGCTTATCACTTCTTCTCTGGGTAGATGGCGATCGCATCGTCCAAACCCTAACTAACCTACTAAGTAACGCTATTAAATTTTCCAACCTCGGTGCAACTATCCAACTTAGCGCCGAGTTGAGAAATGGACAAGGAGGACAAGGGGACAAGGAGACAAGGAGACAAGGAGACAAGGAGACAAGGAGACAAGGAGAATTTTCGAATAATACTCCCCAAGTCGTCCCCCCCCCCCCCCCCCTCCCCCCCCCCCCCCCCCCCCACCCCCCACCCCCCCCCCC
>NZ_JBPAOH010000303.1:0-3196 GCF_050875635.1 Tolypothrix sp. VBCCA 56010 | reverse complement strand
TGCAATAAGTTCATGTAACGCTGTCCAAGACGTTGCACCGTCTCCTTCTTAAAAAGCGACGTCCGGTATTCGATCTCCATATAAAGATGATCACCAGACTCAATCATATTCACCGACATATCGAACTTTGATGTCCGTGTGTCGAAACCATAAGGATATACCTTGAGTCCATTCAGGACAGCGGCATCGCCCCGGCCTTCCGACTTAAGGTCGAACATTACATCGAATATTGGGTTTCTGCTGGTATCGCGGGGAACCTTCAGTTTGTCCACCAGATCCTCAAACTGATAATCCTGGTTTTCGAAAGTGTCCAATACTGTTTCCCTAATCTCCCCCAAAAAGGTTCTAAATGACTTCGAGGCGGCGGGATAACTCCGAACGGCCAAAGTATTTACAAACATACCGACAACACCTTCGAGGTCGGGATGGCTGCGTCCTGCAATAGGGCTGCCCACAATGATATCTTCCTGGCCGGTATACTTGAATAACAAGACTTTATATATGGCCAGCAAGGTCATGTATAAAGTGCAATTACTCTCATTAGACATGTATCTCACCTGACGGACAAGAGGGCCATTTATTTCAAATGAAATACTTTCTCCGCGGTACTCGACTATCCTTGGGCGGGGGAAATCGCTGTGAAGGTTTAAAACCGGAAGCTCACCGCCTAACCGGGTCAGCCAGAAATTTTCCTGCCTTTGGATCTCCTTGCCGTTCGACGACTCATTTTGCCAGACTGCATAATCAACATATTGCAACTTCAAATCGATGAGCGTCTCGCCGTTGTAAATGCGCGTGAATTCCGATATCAGAACTTCATTCGAAACCCCGTCATTGATGATATGATGGGTATCTACTATAAGAAGATACTTTTGTGAATCAAATCTAATAATGTTAACCCTGAATAACGGCGCCTGCCCCAGATCGAAAGGCCTGATGAAATTGTCGATTTGTTCGCGCAGTGTCTCCAATGTACCACTGCTTATTTCGATGTCGAGCGGCGCATCTGACATTATACGCTGCACAATATGGTCTCCTTTCCGGGCAAACGAGGTTCGTAGTGCCCAGTGCCTGTCGAGCAAAAGCCCGAATGAGCGGTATAGACGATTAGTATCAAGATCACCTTCGATTACCACAACGTGAGGCATGTTATATGCGATCGAATCTCCCTCGAGTTCGTTCAGGATAAATATGCGCTGCTGCGCAGGGGAAAGAGGATAATCTTCTCTCGGAGCCGCTGGAAGGATCGATCGATACGCCTCACGATCCGCCTTACGGATGATATCGCTGATACCACGTATCGTCGACGTTTTGAATAGCGCCCTTAACGGCACAGTGACGTCAAAAGCCTTGTGAATTTTCGCAACAAGTACAGTCGCCTTTAGCGAGTGGCCACCCAGTTCGAAAAAGTTGTCGTCGATTCCTATGTCGTCCACTTTCAGGACTTCACGCCACAAAGACAACACCGTTTCCTCTATCTCGTTTCGCGGACCTTCCCGGTGGATAACTGATCGGCTCAGCTTCGCCGACCTGTCCCGCAGCGATCGCCGATCGATCTTGCCACTCGTGTTTAACGGCATCTGATCCACTCTGACCAGCTGCGACGGAACCATATAATCTGGTAGCGACTGCGTCAGGTGCGATCGTATCAGGCTCACCGGAATGTCTTCTTCCGATACGTAGAAGCCTACTAACTCCTTGTCATCTCCCGACAGGGAGCGCGCCACAACAGCCGCCTGTTTGATGCCACTGTAGCTCTGAAGTAAACTCTCGATCTCTCCCGGCTCAATACGATATCCTCTTACTTTAACCTGTTCGTCCTTGCGGCCCTCAAAGTCTATGTTGCCGTCCGCACGCCACCGGGCCAGGTCGCCCGTTCTATACATCCGTTCCCCCGGTCGGAACGGGTTAGGAACAAACTTCTCTGTCGTCAATTCCTCGCGGTTCAAATAACCCCGGCTCAGTCCTTCACCGCCCAGGCACAATTCCCCGGTGATGCCGATCCCACACACTTCCGTGCCGTGAAGAATATAGGCATAAGTGTTGCCCACAGGCTTTCCAATCATACGCACTTCCTCTTCCTGAGAAGGCTGGTATACCTCGAACTCGACACTGGTCACAGTTACTTCGGTGGGCCCATACTCGTTGTAGAATCGATAGCCACGCGCCCACTTTCTGATCAGCTCTTCCGGGCACACATCGCCACCAACTATCACCCGTCGAAGACTGTAGTTCTGATTGAGATTGAGCATCGCCAAAAAAGCAGGCACTGCATGAAGATGTGTGATCCTCTGATCCACCAGGTACGACTCAAAAGCATGGGTGTCCAGGATGGTGGGCTGGTCTACCAGCACCAGGGTTGCGCCACTCAGCAACGGAAGGAATATCTGCTCAATCGACGCATCGAAGCAGATCGATGAAAAAAGTACTATCCGGTCATCGTCATCGATCCCAAAACGGTCGCGCTGGTATTCAATCAGGTTGACGACGTTACGATGTTCAATCATCACACCTTTAGGCTTCCCAGTGCTCCCGGAAGTATAGATCAGATATGCAAGCCAGTCGCCCGGAACAGTCCACGAAATATCCTCGTCACTGCTTCCCGTTATTTGCTTGCAGCCAATTTCGAACCGTTGACCCTCAAAATCCATCTCTGATGGCCGTTGAAGGTGTGTCAGTAATATTGAGCTTCCACTATCCTTCAGCATGAAACTTATCCGATCGGCGGGATAGGAAGGGTCCAAAGGAACATAGGCACATCCGGCCTTCAATATTCCAAGCATCCCAATCATCATCTCCATCGAACGATCCGAGAGCAGCCCCACAAACGCATTGCCAGAAACACGCTCCCGCAGAAAATGAGCGACCTGGTTCGACCTGCGGTTCAACTCTTCATAGGTCATTTGCACCTCGTGCATCTGCAAGGCCACTTTGTCACCAACGCGCTTTACCTGCTTGTCGAACAACCAACCCAGACTCACCCGCGGATAAGAATACGAGTTCGCGTTAAAATCTTCCGTGACCAGCCGACGCTCCGACGCATCAAGCATATCGACGCGACCCAACAATACATCCGGATTTTCACACAAGCTCTGCAATAAGTTCATGTAACGCTGTCCAAGACGTTGCACCGTCTCCTTCTTAAAAAGCGACGTCCGGTATTCGATCTCCATATAAAGATGATCACCAGACTCAA
>NZ_JBPAOH010000302.1:0-3270 GCF_050875635.1 Tolypothrix sp. VBCCA 56010 | reverse complement strand
ATCGCTAACCAAAAAACACGTTAAAAACTAGATTGCGCCTAAAGGCGCTACGCATTCATCCCACGGCTAAAAGCCGATGGGCTTTCTGCTTTCAATTTTGTAACCGAGTTTGATAAATAGCGGCTTTATCTTCTGGCATACCCAATGTGGTGAGAACCGACACCAAACCGGCACCCGCGCTTCCGGCGATCGCACCACTAGCTGCTCCTAACAACACTGCACCAATCGGACCTGCTGCCACAATCGGACCGACAAAAGGAATAAATAATACACCTACACCAGAAAGTAAGCTGAGGAAGGAACCAAACAAAGAACCAAAAATTGCCCCCGTTCTCAAACCTCCTAAAATCACATCCCTTTTACTGATGAAACCAGCAATTCGAGTTTCCGATTGAAAGTTTCTGCCCATCACCGAGATATGATCTCTTGACACACCCCGGTCTATTAAACGCCGAATAACATCATCAATTTGTTTTTGCTCTTTAAAAACAGCAGAAATAGTACGTTCTGCCTTATATGCTTCAGTCATTTTGATGCACCTTATATCTTGCTTTTGTATTAATAAAACTGAGAATGCAGATGCGGGAATATTTTCTCTTCCACGCATCTGCCATCTTCTAATCAGACATTATCGATTACGCTATATCTACTTGCGCTTACACACCTACAGGTGTTTTGATTCCACCAGATGCTTGCTGACTACCATCTGATTGCAGTGATTCCCCTTCGATAAACGAGCGCAGCATCCAAGCCATTTCTTCATGTCCTTCCATCAATCCAGTCAAGAAGTCAGCAGTTCCCTCATCATGGAACTTTTCGCTAGACTGATCGACATGCTCGCGTAAATTGCGAATGATCTGCTCGTGATCGTTCACCAATAGAGCCACCATCTCAGTTGCTAAGGGAATGTTATTAGGCTGCTCTTTGAGTGAAGCAACCTTGAGAAATCCTTCCATAGTCCCAACTGGATAACCACCCAAAGCACGAACCCGTTCGGCTACTGAATCGATAGTTTCAGTTAATGCTGTGTATTGTTCTTCCCAAAGCAGGTGCAGACTGCGGAACTGAGGTCCAACCACATCCCAGTGAAACTTCTTCGTTTTCACTAAGAGTAAATAGGCATCTGCCAAATCTTGATTCAACAGGTTAATTACACCTTGACGCTGTTCTTCTGTCAAACCAATGTTTAACTTACGCATAATTTTCAATCTCTAGGCTAACTCTCTTTCTAGGTTCACCAATTTCCCCCCAAGCAACATCAACCTAAGGAAGTATTATCACCAAATAGATTCTAAAGGAATAATTATATATTTGTAAATAATTTAACACTTCGTAAATACTGATAATTATTTATTGAAAAATAATTGCTTGTCATCACTTAAAGTAACTTAATACACAAACTAAATTTTCCTAGAGCAAATAATAATAGACACCTTGACTACATTCAGCAATCAAGATGTCTACAATGGAAAACACCAAAACCTACTTTCAGCAAAGATGTTCAGATTGTGAAGGATCTAAGCCTACTTAGTCTTTACCTTTCACCTTATGCAGAATATTATTAATTTTATCTTCCACAGTTGTAGCATTTTGTGAATTCTCAGGACGATTCATTTTGTCAATGTCAGCGGTTCCCTGAATCTCGTTAAGTCCTCCGCCGCTTGTATTTTTTTGATACACACCGAGTCCGGGAGGCTCTTGTGTAGATAATTCATCAGTTTTGCGCTGAATTTGATTTAGCTGCTGTGTAGCTTCTGTTGGGTCGCTTTTAGTAGTACCGATCGCCAAAGCCGGAAAAGCATTAGTTAAAAGTAGTAAGGCACAGGTAAAAGCAACAACTAGAAAACGCACAGGACGTACTAGAGACGAAACAAAACCAATTATTTTCATTTTAAATCCTCGATAACAGCACTAAAGCAGAACTTTTAATATTATAGAGAAGCCTGTACCTATAGCTTATCAATTTGAGCAATCAAATTATCAAGCTGTACTTCTATCTTTACGTTCTTGCTCTACAAACCTTGTGAAGAGGGGGGCTGTATGTTCCGCATCGGCTAGGTAAGGAGAAACAAGCAAATCAACCGTGACTTTTTTATAAAAGTATTGCGGGTCACATAATAGATTCTTCTTTCAAGGTTCGCTTATTTTTTTATACTTCTAGAACCCTAACACTTGAATCGACCCCTAGACTGAAATTTTATTTGTTTATATTCGCAACAGAATCACTCTCTGGATAGATAAACTTAATCCTCTTTTAGTCTGTTTATTATACTTGTAGATTATCTTAAGTTTAATTGATTAATTACTTAATTTATTTATAGTCATAAAGTAATTAATTGTCAACTACCTAACAGATATTTAAGAGATGTAATTAAGCGATCGCATCTTTATCATTTTTCGTTTAGAGACAGATAATTTAATTGTAACCATCAGAAAAATTTTAGTTAAAGTATTTTCTCTAATCTAGAATTTAATACCAAAAATCAAATTAAATTCTCTTAATTAAAAATGGGTGGTATAGGAGTCGAACCTATTTGATGCTGGTTAAAAGCCAGCTGCACAGCCGTTATGCCAACCACCCATAAATGGGGATAGTAGGATTTGAACCTACGACCTTGAGATTAAGAGTCACCTGCTCTAACCAACTGAGCTATATCCCCATAAAGACGTTTGTCTATTTAGCCCCTTGCCCAGGAGTTGAACCTGGCTACTCGTCTTTAGGAGAGACAAATTTGCATCCGGCAGACAAGGGATAACGGGATCGGAGGGACTTGAACCCCCAATTATTCGGGTAGAAGCCGAAAGCCTTATCCATTAGACGACGATCCCAAATCCACCTGAGAGGTACGCTCTGGCTTAACTCTGTGTTATCAGCACAGCGCCTCGCTTCTCGGCTTCAGGTGGATAAAGGAAGATGGAGGAATCGAACCCCTACAGTTGCCTGTACCCTGGTTTTCGCTTTGCAGTCGCCGACCATTCAGCGGCATCTTCCTTAAGGGTGCCTGACGGGACTTGTTCGCGAAGCGTTCTCGAAGAGTACCCGCTATAACTAGTTCCACAAACTAGCGCCGCAACCACTTTGGCTTCAGACACCATCAGTGGAATCAAGGAGAATCGAACTCCTAACCTCCTGCTTGCAAGGCAGGCGCTCTAGCCAATTGAGCTATGACCCCATAAAATTAATAACCCAAGTTGCGGGTTATGGAATACAAATTTACTACTGAATGCGATCGCGCACTTCAAAGTGGTGGAAGCGCGACGCGCTTCCAC
>NZ_JBPAOH010000301.1:0-3343 GCF_050875635.1 Tolypothrix sp. VBCCA 56010 | reverse complement strand
GTTGTGATTCGATAGATGTTAGAAAAGTCGTTTCTTCAACGATTGTTAAATTAAAATCTTGTTTGACACGTCGTAATGTAAAGTCGCTATAGGACATTTATTTACCTTAGCTTTACAAGAGCGATCGTTATGGGCTAAATTAATCTTCTACCCAATAGAGTAGACCTAAAGAAGTAACTGCACCAAAAAAGTGAGCGCCAATCATGTTGACGTTTGCTAACATGACAAAAATATCTAGTGAACGAATCAGATTTTCCGGTCGATAAACTGCGACTCCTTGAGGTTGCGCCAATGTTTTTCCCAATATAACTGCAACCGTCGCTTCAGATGCAACAAAAGATATTAATAGCCCTATTAAACTAACGATTAATCCCAGCCGTAAAGCTTTGATTACGTCTTCTTTCTTGAGATGGATTTGAGAATTTGGTGTTTGTAAAAGTTTAGCCAAACGTCTGTAACGCAAAGCCCAATATACACGGAAGCACAGCAACAAAATACCAACAGTACCTAAAAAGACACCGAACCCAATACCTGTATTATTCGTTTGTATAGTGACGTTGCGGCTAAACCAAGCAAACAACAAAGCAATGCCGGAAACAGCACCTAGCGACAATTGTACCCAGAAGCTAATGCGACTTACTAAACGAAAAGTAGTGAGGAATTGCTGTTTGCTTGGCGGATGTGACAATGATTCTAGATTATTTAACATATGCACCTCCAGGTAGTATTGTTTATGTACATACAGAAAATTTTAACTTGATTTAAATTGATATATATTACAAATTTAAATATATTAAAAAGCCATTACTATTGATATAAACCAATAGCTAGAGTGCAGGGCATCCCTTCATCTTGCTCAACTTATTGAAGCAGATACTTATGCTGAATTTGTTCGCTCAGGTCGATTGAATCGCGAACTTGCACCCTCTCAAAGAACAGTTTATCGATTGACACTCCCCTTTTACTCGGCAAAGTCGCGATCGCATAAAAAACTTCACCCCTGACGAGTGAGGAAACTGGGGTGAGTGCGATCAATACTACTGTTATTTAGAGTCACAAAATGTCATCGATCGGAACTGAGCCACCCTCACAAAATCTATACTGAGGTGATAATCTTCAAGCAGTGCGGTTCCGACCAGTGGACGACGACCCATAGCCAGAACTGCAATGTTACGCTCTACCCCCCTCCATAGAATAGTCGCCAAATAAGCATTGGCTACGATATCAGTATTGTCAACGAGATTGGCATTAATTTCGGATTCACTAAACCTACACATTTGCGATCGATGTCATCTAGTTAGAAGGTATGTGTTGGGAGAGCAAACCTTAACTCTCCTTCTTTCGACAATGCGCGAATCCTAACTTCTGATTTGCCGTCAGCGCTTCGTAATTCGATTAGGGGGTAAATTTGCGACTCATAATGATTGACTCCAATCGCAGCCGGAAACCAAAGGTTTTGAAAACCTCGCGGTAAGCCGCAAACTTTGAATCAGTTAGAAGTTGCTGTAACTCGGTTTCAATGCTGTGTTCTTGTCGTTGCAAGTCGCACAGTCTTCGGGCGTGGGCGAACTGTTGAGGTCAAAAGAGGCAGCTCGGGAGCAGGGAGCGATCTTGCACTCTGGAGAGGCGCTCGACCCTGGGCGTGGTACTTTGCGCCCGCGCCAAAGCGGACAAAGAAAGACGGGGCTTCATACCCATGTTCCGCAATTCGCTCCACTTCGTTGGGGTTGGGCGCAGCTCAAGAGCTGCTGCGATCGCCCCCTTCCCCTCTGCCTATAAAGGTGATGCCCAATCCCACAGAGCGAGCGCGTAAAGCATCGTATCGTTTGATGAATGCGTTCGCCACAAAGCCAGCCCCACTTTAAGGGGACATCACCATCAATCGACCTGAGGGAATTTACATGTGCAATTTCTGGAAACTGCGAGCTAAATCTTGACGCAAGCGATTGACGATCGGCGACTGCACCCGCCAATCGGTGAGCGAGTCGCAGCACCAGTTCTCTAATACGGGTTGTCGTCAAGTCGCTTTCTTTGCACAAAGCGCCTGGGGTAACAGAAGTAATCATGCGTAGTAGCAAGCCAGCGCACTTCGCATCGGCATCATCATCTTTATCCGGTAAACTTAAGTGTGACGAAAGGTTTTTCCTCAATTCTTTGTGTCCTACAAGCCTGACTGAGACTTTGGCACGGGCACTCGTGTGTTCCCCGGAATAAAGCTGGATGCAGTGCCCCCAGCCAAGCAATAAAGCTAGAGGCGATACAGACAGTGAGAAACCAGGCTTTCAGGTGTATCGCTTTTGCCATTAGTATTTATCCTTGACTTTGGCTTTCAACTTTTCAATCCGGCGTTGTGCACCAGTTTCGGCACGGTCTAAACCGATACCGAGGCGTACATATTCGGGGCGTTGAGCGTGTAAAGCGCGGGCGGTTTTTACGTCAGAGCGTTTTTTGGTTAATTCGCTACTAGCAACGCCTAGCCATGTAGCCACGGTGGGCGGTGTGAACTGACCAGCCCGCAACGCTCGTTGGGGTGTGGGGTGTGGGGTGTGGGGTGTGGGGTGTGGGGTGTAGGGTGTAGGGAAGAAAAAGTCCCATCTATGAAGGGGTACAAGCCCTCCGAAGTTCAGAGCGGAGGTTTCCTCCGCTCTGACTTCTCTCTACTTTTAAGTATCGACAGAACCACTGCCACCCAGACGGCTGCATTTTGCTTACATAATTTACCTACCCTTTTTCTGGATCGCCCAGAGATGATGCAACAGTTGAGCGCGATCGCGTAGCGCGTCCTACAGCCCAATTGTGCGAAGCACAATTGCCTTGTTCCAAAGGAACAAGGGAGAAGTTTTTTGAAAAAAAACTTATAGGCAGTGCGACGGACGATCGCGCTTCAATTTCCACGTAACGCTCCAAAGCCTTAAAATCCTTGTGAAGAATAATTTTCAAAGATGGTGTAAAGAAAGGTCCGGTTGCGGTGCAGCTTGGTGATAAAGCTTCTTCTGGTGCTGTGAGTCGAGATGCCCTGATTGGGCAAGACCGGCGTAAAAGACGGACTGGCGGAGAATCATGTCAGCCCATCTCAGGGTTATGGGTTTATCTTGTGTGCGATCGGCAAACATCCAGGGCGAATTTGACACCTGGATTGTAATTAGAAAGCGATTCTCTCAAGATTGCGTGGACAAATACAGATGCGGGTTTGACGTTTCCCGTCCGGGCTAGCTTTGCGGGTCGGGGCGCGAAAATTAATAACCCAAGTTGCTAGTTACTATGCATAGGCGATCGAGGAAGGGGCACTTAAGCAATAAAATCCCCTCCAGTCAGAAAATTAGGAGGGGTGTATGCTAAACGA
>NZ_JBPAOH010000300.1:0-3416 GCF_050875635.1 Tolypothrix sp. VBCCA 56010 | reverse complement strand
CTTAAAAGACGGGGCGTATGTTTCCCACTGGTTGTTGGGGCTATCTCTTTCCCTACACCCCACACCCCACACCCTACACCCCGCCCCAACGGGGCTTGGTCAGGTTATTGGATTGCCACAACCCATCCATTTTTAATCATTGCTATCCGCTTTTTGGTGATTCAGCAAAGGTTAAATAAATTGCGTACCATTGAATCAGAACTGGATGTAACTGCTGTTGAACAACAGATTCAGCAGATCCGCACCGCTTTGGGACGAATCAGGACTATAAAAAAATCTCTGACGGAAATTGGGAAAGGTGTGTCTGTGATTAAAGCTGAGGCAGATGCACTGAGTACAGATATTCAATCAGCCCTCAAATCAATTGAGCAAACACTGAGTTTTGTTACCAGCGAAAGTATCGACTAACAGAACAAATGTACCAATGGCAATAAACGGCATCTCGCCGTCGATACGCTTGGCTTACCCTTTTTTACCCACTGCACTCCTCGCGAGTGTGAGCGATGACCAGGGCTTGATTCAACTACTAAGCAACAATCTGGATTACTTTCGAGCCAAACCCGTAAATATCCCGAAGATTACTATCCTGCTCGATGATGGCTATCACCCAGACAAACTCACAGTCGAACTGCAAAAAGTCTATCCTCAAATCATGACCAAGATCCGGTTTCAACTTGTACCCAAGCGCTAACCTTAGCCGAAAAAATAGCACTAGGAAAAACTGGATTTGTACCCGTAGCCACCCGCTTGGGGAAGAGAGCGGTCAAACGCTTGGATGGAACGCTGTAAAAGTTTGGTCAAAAACTTTGAGAGAACGCTCTCTCATGCCACGGGTAAGCTCAATCTTTGCTTCTATCAGACTCATGCTCAAACGGCTGGCAAATGGATAGATATCAAATGGGTTCTACAGAGACTATAGCGATAATGTCAACGTAGCGCTCTCTTTCAACCCTCCCTAATAAAAATTATGATAACCCACCCAGTAGCTGGAGGGTTGTTGCGACCTAAGATTAAGAAAGCAATTTTCACCGACAATAGTCTTTCAACCCACCCAGTAGCTGGAGGGTTGTTGCGACAATTCTTCCTTGAAATTGAAATCGTCTTTGTTTACCTTTCAACCCACCCAGTAGCTGGAGGGTTGTTGCGACCACTGGGTTTGCACGGGTCTGCACCATTTACACTCTCACTTTCAACCCACCCAGTAGCTGGAGGGTTGTTGCGACTAAAGCTGGATAATTATCATCATCAAGGAATCCACTTTCAACCCACCCAGTAGCTGGAGGGTTGTTGCGACACCATATTTGCAAATATCACTATTTTTTAGCCTTACTCTTTCAACCCACCCAGTAGCTGGAGGGTTGTTGCGACAGTTGTCATTATCTATTCTTACAAGATTAGAAACACTTTCAACCCACCCAGTAGCTGGAGGGTTGTTGCGACAGTCGTAAGGCAATTCAATGCATAAGGTTTGCCCCCTTTCAACCCACCCAGTAGCTGGAGGGTTGTTGCGACAAAGCAAAAATCTATTATGGTAAAAACATTTAATCTTTCAACCCACCCAGTAGCTGGAGGGTTGTTGCGACACTCGCTGACCAAAGTGATATTTGGGTGATGTCCCTTTCAACCCACCCAGTAACTGGAGGGTTGTTGCGACGATACCCCAGACGGACGTGTAGCCCATAAAATTTACATCTTTCAACCCACCCAGTAGCTGGAGGGTTGTTGCGACGCGATCGCACCTCTTTTTACCTGCGTCCCGACACCTTTCAACCCACCCAGTAGCTGGAGGGTTGTTGCGACCTTAGTTCGTCGCCCTGATTCTGCATCAGAAGACGTGATCTTTCAACCCACCCAGTAGCTGGAGGGTTGTTGCGACACGCCGAATTTATTTATTACTGGGATTAGAATTCTTTCAACCCACCCAGTAGCTGGAGGGTTGTTGCGACGTTTCAAGAGCTTGAAATCTTTGATTTTCAAGATCTTTCAACCCACCCAGTAGCTGGAGGGTTGTTGCGACTTTCCTTAATTTTTTCAGCTAGCGATCGCCTTGTCTTTCAACCCACCCAGTAGCTGGAGGGTTGTTGCGACCCAGCTTGGTAAGACTCTCCTATATCGACAGGTGTTTTCCTTTCAACCCACCCAGTAGCTGGAGGGTTGTTGCGACCCACCCAGCTTCAAAATATTGTGGAGCAATGTTTCTAGATGTCCTTAGCGCGAATGTCTCCCAATTTGCTATCTGAGCTTTACTCTCAAAAATCATGTCTTAGTGAAAAAACGATGAAATTTAGACGGGACAAGCTATTTACAATTTGCGCGGATCTCTAAGAAATTTTGCCTTGATTTCAGTCCTTCAAATGAAGAATTGGGGAGGGTTCCCCCTTGATCGGGGGTGATTTGGTAGCCACTACAGCAGTACATCTGCGCCCTTATTGCTGGGAGCGCACCTATCCTGTCTATTGACAGCAGCATCAGGGTGAGCAGCTACCAGGGCCAGAAAGCAAGACTGTATTGCTACAGTCAAACTAACCCCTATTTAACAAAGTTCCTGCTGCTTGCAACATGAACTCCGGCGCTATTAAATATTCTCTTGTCAAGGTTCAGTTTGTCAACTTCGCGTATTTGGGCGGAGATGGTAAGTAGAAAGTGCTAATTCCTTTGCTTTGTCTTCGGGACTGCCTCGAACAGGTTGTTGTCCTCCTTCAATCACTATTCCGGTTTGAGTAGCTTTACTTTGAATACTCTGAATTAATCTGCCATAACTCCAGGAATGGACGTTAACCCGGTACTGTTTGGCATATTTTTGCTGACCTTCTATGTAACCAGGACATTTTGCCTCGGCTATGGCTTGAATTTCACTTTGAACAATCTCCCGCATATCCCCTAGCTTAGGCAAAACGATGCTGCCAGCTTTATAGGTTTGTGCGATCGCTACAATTTCTTTAGCTAGTAATCGGTCTACATATTCCCCTAACTCAGATGAGCCAAATTCATTAGGAGAAAAACTTTTTTGTGCTTTGTGGCGTTCCTGGGATAACAATCGCTGTTGTCGTCTCTGGCGATTCAGGAGTTCGTAATTGTCACCAAGTAGCAGGCGAATACTCCGGGAAGCCAGGACTTTGTTAGCGATCGCATCCACTACTGCTACTGTGGCAGGTTTTTCTAGTCCTAGGCTTACTCCAACCAAAATGTGTGATTGACCTTGGTATAAGGGTTGATACCAATTCTTTATGAAGCTGCGCTAAATAAAGCTTCAAGAATGAAGTCGTAAGAGGTGAGAGAAATAATCACTTCTGGTGTAATAGTTTCTAGTACTTCAGCCAATTTCTGACGCAACTGGGCAAGGGTTTGATAATTTTGCCATCGCAGTTTATTTTTAAGAAACTGCCAAAACCTCTCAATTGGGTTCAATTCTGGAG
>NZ_JBPAOH010000299.1:0-3474 GCF_050875635.1 Tolypothrix sp. VBCCA 56010 | reverse complement strand
TGATTACTTCAATCGAACGATGGCTAAACCTTTCAAATGGACTTATAAGGGTAAGGTGCTGGCTATTTAATGGTCGGTCTATTTCCGCCACCCTGTACTAGTAAGGATTTTAGCGTCGGGACTGAAACCAACAGACAAAACTGCATCTGAATGTCCATTCAAGGTAGGTTTGATTGTTCCTGTGTAGCGTCCCCAAAGTCTAATAGTTTTATCAGCACTACCACTAGCAATAATTTTTCCATCAGGGCTGAAAGCAACTGAATAAACAAAGCCATTATGACTGTAGGGAGAATTTAAATAAAAAAATGTCCTGATAAATTTTCTTGTATCTAGCTGCCAACTGCTGATTTTGCGATCTACACTGCCACTAGCAAGAATTTTTCCATCAGGGCTGATGGCAACAGATAAAACTGCCTCTGCTTGTCCAGAGAAAGTATAAAGCCATTTTCCTGTTTTTAAGTCCCACAGGTTAACTTGTCTGTCATCACTGCCACTGATAAAGGTATTACCATCGGGACTAATAGCGATCGCATTGACTGCGGCTGAGTGACAATGAAGTGTTTGTACACATCTCCAAGTTTCAGATACTTGGGTGTTGAGGGATATTACTTCTTCTGTATTGAAAGCAGAGGTTTTCGGGGTTATAGATGGCGAGGAATTTGATATTGTAGGATTATGTCTTTCCGCCTTGAGCGCTTGTAACTCATCTTCGACTTCCAAGGCTGCAAATTGTTGGTTGAGATCCTCCCCAGATAAAAATAAATCTAACTCGATAACTGCTGCGGAATAAAAATCCATCTGCAAGACTTTTTCTTCCATTCGCTCAAAAAGCTGCGCGGGAGTTTCACTAATTTCGGATTCGTCTAACAGTTTGGCAATACCGTAGGCTGCAAGTCCAACCACTGCACCAACTCCTGCCATCGGTACTGTGCCAATACCAAATGCCAAACCTATTTTTGGTGCTACTAATCCCATACCACCAATGACGTTAGAAACGCCAGCACCGCCGATTGCACCAATTCCCATTGTACCGAAAGCCGCAGCATCTCCTTGTGCGATCGCATTAATTGCACCATAAGCAGCTGCACCAGCAACAGCGCCAGCACCAACTACAGGAACTGTTCCAATTCCAACTGCTCCAAATCCTCCTGCTAATCCCATCCCACCCACTGCTGCGGAAACACCAGCGCCTCCTACGGCTCCTCCAGCTATGAATGCTGCTCCTGTTCGGGAAGTTTGTGTCACTTGTTTGAATTTTAAGTAATATTAGTTACTTACAGCTTATACTTGGTAAATTTTTGCAGATTCCGAGAAATCAATGAAATCTTGCTTTTTATTCTTAAATTTTGTGTAAAGTGCAGCCTTCCGCTATCTTAGGTTTTTAGTTAACAAACTGCGCTTAACATGACTTCAGTTTCTCCTCACAAAAAAGCTAAGGCTCTCAAACCCTCTAGCCGTCGTCCTGCTAAAGAACTTTGTAGCGAGTGCGGACTCTGCGATACATATTACATTCACTATGTCAAGGAAGCCTGCGCTTTTATTAATCAGCAAATAGGCGAACTTGAAGAAGAAACCCATGAGCGATCGCGCAATCTCGACAATCCCGATGAACTATACTTTGGTGTTCATCAACACATGACCGCAGCCCGCAAACAGCAGCCCATCGCCGGCGCACAATGGACGGGAATTGTTAGCAGCATTGCCATTGAAATGCTCAATCGCGGCATAGTTGAAGGCGTTGTTTGCGTACAAAACACCAAAGAAGACCGCTTTCAACCGATGCCAATCATCGCCCGAACCGCAGAAGAAATACTAGCAGCACGAGTAAATAAACCAACACTATCACCTAATCTTTCCGTCTTGGAACAGATAGAAAAATCGGGGATGAAGCGACTGTTAGTAATTGGGGTTGGTTGCCAAATTCAAGCATTACGAGCCGTCGAAAAACAACTTGGGTTAGAAAAGTTGTATGTTTTAGGAACACCTTGTGTTGATAATGTCAACCGTGCCGGACTGCAAAAATTCTTAGAAACCACCAGCCGATCGCCTGAGACAGTCGTACATTACGAATTCATGCAAGACTTCCGAGTTCACTTCAAACATGAAGATGGCTCAACAGAAACCGTACCATTCTTTGGCTTAAAAACCAATAAACTCAAAGATGTTTTTGCCCCTTCCTGCATGAGTTGCTTTGATTACGTCAATTCCCTGGCAGATTTGGTAGTCGGTTACATGGGCGCACCCTTCGGCTGGCAGTGGATTGTAGTCAGAAATGATACAGGCAAAGCAATGCTCGACTTAGTGAAAGACCAGCTAGAAACCCAGCCTGTGATGTCGCAGGGAAACCGGAAAGAAGCCGTACAACAAAGCATTCCCGCTTACGATAAAGGCGTTACCCTGCCCATGTGGGCGGCAAAATTGATGGGAGTCGTGATTGAAAAAATTGGTCCCAAAGGATTGGAATATGCGCGTTTTTCGATTGATTCTCACTTTACTCGTAATTATTTATACGTGAAGCGCAATCATCCAGAGAAGTTAGATGCACATGTTCCGGAGTTTGCCAAGCGTATTGTCGGGCAGTATAAATTGCCGGAATAATACTTGTTTTATGAGAGTAAATTAGAGATGCTTTTTGTTGGGACACGATAATATCGTGTCCCTATTTTTTATCTGAACAAATGATAATTTTTATCAAATTTAGTCTGGAATGCGATCGTTATAATTTGTATCCATAACTGTTTTCATGTAGCTAAAATACAACGCAACTCAATGGAACGTTGCTCTGTTACCGGCGGGAATCGTTGTGCATTAATCTCTGCCAAATTATACAGCAGATTGCGTTGTTATTAGATACACATAGAGACGTTCTGGCGTAGCGTCTCTACAGGGTTTTGGGTTTTACGCACATACCTCATTTACCTGAAATCTGCTGTAACCTCACCCCGACAAAGCTGTGCTTTATCTCCCCCCTCCTTATTAAGGAGAGGGGAAGGGAGTTCAAAGTTTAAGAGCTAAATATGATCCATGCGTTTATTCTAGGGTCGTACCCATAATTGCCCGATGGTCTCTCTTGTTGATATCCACCGTTAGATAACTGAAAAACATCATAGTCGCGATGAAGAAGTTCTTCTGGTTGTGGTATTGGCTGGAATCTACTGTTTTGGTTATAGAAGTACCACCCGCTAGATGGATTCCAGGCATAGATATAACCTTTTTGACTGGAAAACAGGCTAAAAACAAAGTTTTTCTGCGGTTGTTTCGCAGGTTGTGGCGCACTCGCTCTAGCAGCAACCCGGTTAAAACCCCATGAGCCAAATGCACTTAATGCTCCTGTACCTATAGCCTTGGCAGCCCAAGTAAGGGCTCTCATTCTGGGAGCATCCCATTTTGGCAGATTTACTAGTGATGGCAAAATAGAGGGAAATATATAAGCCGCATATCAAAGTGATGACTCAAGAAAAGCAAGCACGTCTA
>NZ_JBPAOH010000298.1:0-3687 GCF_050875635.1 Tolypothrix sp. VBCCA 56010 | reverse complement strand
CAACGGTTTCACCATCAGGGCTGATTGCGACGGAACAAACCGGGTCGGAATGCCCCTTGAGGGTGCGGATTTCATGTCCGGTTGTCAGATTCCAGAGTTTAATGGTGTTGTCAAAACTGCCACTGGCAACGGTTTCACCATCAGGGCTGATTGCGACGGAACAAACCGGGTCGGAATGCCCTTTGAGGGTGCGGATTTCATGTCCGGTCGTCAGATTCCAGAGTTTAATGGTGTTGTCAAAACTGCCACCAGCAAGAGTCATATTATCAGGACTTATGGCAACAGACTGAACCGAGTTAGAATGACCCTTCAGGGTGTGAATAAGTCGCCAATTCTGCGGTTTAAGCGTTGGTGATTCTGGGGTAAGTGCAGCTTTCAAGTCTTGCAGCACCTCATTAACTGACTGATATCGCTCTTTCACATAGTCTTTCAGCAATTTATCCAAAATTTCACTCAACTGGGTGCTGACATCTTTGCCTTTTTGCCGCAGATGTTCTCTCCAAAGCCATTTACCCTCTTGGGGATCGTAAAGTTCATCCACTTCAACTTGAGTTAATAGGTGAATGCAAGTCACGCCTAAACTATACAAATCACTGGCAGGATAAGCCTTACCACTACGCAGTTGTTCAATTGCTGCATATCCTTGTGTACCAGCTTTTGTCCCAGTTTTGGTTAAAGCAGTATCGATTAACTGTTTCGCAACGCCAAAGTCGATTAATACCAACTTGCCATCTATCTGACGGCGTAAAATGTTTGTTGGCTTGATATCGCGGTGAATCACTTGCTGCTGATGCACAAAATGCAGCACAGGTAACAAATCATGCAACAATTCCCGAATTTGTGACTCGCTAAAAGCGCCGCGCTGTGCCAATTCTTGTGATAAATCTTGCCCATCGATAAATTGCTGCACCAGATACAAGCGTTTATCTTGCTCAAAGTAGGCAAACAGCGTGGGAATCTGCGGATGCTGTTCTCCTAGTTGTAATAATTGCCTTGCTTCTTGTTCAAATAACTCTGTAGCTTTCACCATTGCTTGAGAATTACCTTGAATTTCCGGTAATGGGAAAAATTGCTTGATGACGCAATAAGCATTTAGCCGATATGCGTCCACAGCTAAGAAAGTTCTACCAAATCCCCCTTGACCAATTGGCTGAATCGCTTGATATTGATTTTTCAAGAGCAACTGTGAGCCACAAGTCAAGCAAAATTTTGTTGCATCTGGGTTTTGCGGCTTTTGGCAATTGGGAGCGAGGCAATAAATCATACTGGGGATGGTTGGCAAATTTTTTCTAGATTAAGTGTTCCCAAAATTACTCTTGAACACTCCAGCCCTGGCGAATTGAGGGTTAAAATTTAAACGCAGAGGCACGCGGAGTAGCCCTAGCGAATGGAATTCGCGGCTACACAGACAAAACCCGCCTACGCGGGTTTCAAATTCATTGTTTCTTAGTCCGCGTACTGCTTCGCATCAGCCGCTAGGCTAGGCGGACTTTGTTTGTATAGCCGCAGACTTCAGTCTGACGGAATTAAGGTATAGTTAAAGCGCTTATGACCAAGCTATTACCTAAGGGGGCTAAAACTAACCTTGTCTACAAGCTATAAAGTATGTCTAGATGAAACCATAAAGTTATTGAGGCGAAAATTGATATGACAAGCTACCAAAGTAATCCTGAAGCGATCGCTACCGACGAAGAAACCGCCGGCATCAACCATGTGGAAATAATCGAAAATGTCATCGATACTCTAGAACAAGATGACAGTGCAATGGTAAACCACGCCGCAGAAGGCGGTACTTTGTGGAAGTTTAAATACGGTAGTGTGGAAGTATTTGTCCAACTTGGCGGCAAAACCGATGAAGACACTTTAACCGTTTGGTCTGCGGTGTTAAAGTTACCCGCCAAAGATGAACCGAAGTTGATGCGGCAACTATTGGAAATGAACTGCTCTAGCACTTTTGAAGCTCGTTTTGGTATTATTGAAAATCAAGTGGTTGTCATCGCCATACGCACTCTCGCGGACTTGTCTGCTAGCGAAGTTTCCCGTCTAATTACCGTCGTCGCAAGTATCGCCGATAACAACGATGACACGTTACAATCTGAGTTTGGTGCAACTTAAACGATTTTAGATTTTAGATTGGAGGTCAGCAAATAATCCAAAATCCGAAATCCAAAATCCAAAATACTTATCCGGTTTGGCGACTAATTCCGCTATTAGAAGCACCGGGACATGTGCAGATGGCTATTGACGGCTGGTTGCTAGAACAGCATATTTTAGGACATCCGTCAAGTTTGCGGTTTTACACTTGGTCGCCACCCGCTATTTCTTTAGGCTATCATCAACGTCAATATCCCGCATATTGGCAAGATATTGTTTGGCAAGGTGAGAAACTAGAATTAGTGCGACGTCCTACAGGTGGACGTGCTGTGTTGCATCAAGGTGATTTAACTTATGCTGTGGTAACATCTGGACTCAATGGGAATCGTATTCAGATGTATGAAAAAATTTGCGAGTTTTTGATTCAAGGATGGCGATCGCTTAATGTAGAATTACACTACGGTACAGCAGGACGCGGCTACATTCACAATCCTAACTGTTTTGGCACTGCAACTAGTGCAGATTTAGTTACAGTTGATAATTGCAAACTCATCGGTAGCGCTCAACTGCGACGTGGTAACGCAATTCTACAACATGGTTCAATACGCTTGCAACCGAATGCAGAACTGTTTGCGGCTGTATTTGGTGCAGAATCTTTTACTTGTGTGCAACTTCCCCAAAACCTAACTAGAGAAACAATTATTGCTGCTTTGGTTGCAGCAGCTATTGATTGTTTTAATATTCAATTAGTTTTGCAACCCTTATCAGAGGATGAGTGGAAACAGATTTTGGCTAAATAGATGATTTGAGCAAAATATCACATAACAGGCTTTCTAAATGACTAAAAATATATACAAACAAATCGTTGCAATGGGTGGTGGAGGCTTTTCAATGGAACCGGAAAACCCTCTACTGGATAGATACATCTTAGGACTATCCAAAAAGGAAATACCAAAAATTTGCTTTGTTCCTACAGCTAGCGGTGATTCTGACAAATATATAGTTCGATTTTACTCAGCTTTTGTCCAACAGCTTTGTAAACCATCTCATTTGTCTTTGTTTAACCCACCTACAAATGACCTGAGGTCTTTCGTGCTTGAACAAGACATAATTTATGTAGGAGGGGGAAACACTAAAAATCTAATTGCTTTATGGAGAGAGTGGGGACTTGACCATATCTTAAAAGAAGCTTGGTCAAGTGGAATTATTCTCTGTGGTTTGAGTGCGGGTTCTATTTGTTGGTTTGAACAAGCAGTGACAGACTCTATTCCCAATCAAATGACTGTCTTGCAATGCTTAGGCTTTCTCAAAGGTAGTAACTGTCCGCATTATGATGGAGAACAAGAACGAAGACCTTCCTACCATCGACTTTTATCACAAGGGTTAATTAGCGAAGGATACGCAGCTGATGATGGAGTTGGTTTGCACTTTATCCAAGATAAATTAGAGAAAATCGTCAGTTCTCGTCTTCATGCAAAAGCTTATCGGTTGGGTGCGATTCGTTGTTAGCCGAATCCTGGTAATCAGTCCGGTCATAAGCTAACCAACCCATTCAGGGTTGAACTCTCAGATTGATATAGGTGAAAGTCCTAT
>NZ_JBPAOH010000297.1:0-3701 GCF_050875635.1 Tolypothrix sp. VBCCA 56010 | reverse complement strand
GTTTCTCGGTTTAATGAGGTACACCCGTAGGGGCACGGCAGTGCCGTGCCCCTACAACCCGCCATATAATTTTGTACCTCACCTGAGTGGGAATCGCTATATCATGCTTTATCTTGACACTTCAGCCTTTTTTATCGTCCTGCGTAATAGTCGTTAAAAGACTGATAGCCACTATCGGTTCTATACAGTTGGCATTGGTCTGTAATTTGCTTCATTAAAGACCAAGAAAACCGACATTCATCATGTAGATACGTGCCCCAATTTTCTTGGATACTGCGATAAGCCATCCGCAAATTATAAGAGGGAATAGCAGTAGAAATGTGATGGGGGACGTGAACATTAATATCGTGGCAAAGGAATTCTACCCAGCGTGGGTAATCGCAGTGAATTGAGCCAAATAGCTGTGCTATTCCAGCATTCCACTTAGAAGCTTCCACGAAAGGAACATCTGAAGCGGTATGGTGAACAATAGTAAAGGTACTCATCCAGAAATGGTAAACCAGCCAGGGTATCAGCCAAAATTTGACAAAACCCCAAATACCGGTTGTAGCGATGAGAGTTGGGAAAGCGATCGCAGCAAAAAGCACCACCACAGCCACAGAAAGTTTAACACTCTTATGCTCTTTAGTTTGGAACTTTCGCCAATCAAAGTGTACAACCGCCCAATGTCCAACTGAACCTACCCACCACAGGCGTTTAGTAATAAATACCTTAAAAGCAGACTGTCGGGTTTTATCCCAACCTTCAAACACTTCTGGTCTGATGGGATGCCAAGCGTTGTCTTCGTCTAACTTATTGGTATGAGTGTGATGATAATTATGCTTAATCCGCCAACTGTGGAACGGGTAAATCAACGGCATCATAAATAAATGCCCTACCACATCATTCACCCAGCGACGTTTGGCAAATGAACGATGACCGCAATCATGTCCGATCACAAAAAAACCCGTCAACGCAGTGCCAGTAAAAATCCACGCTACGGGTAAGAGAAACCAAGGAGAGAATATCAGGCTTAAGTAGCCAAGGCTTACCATCAAGACACTGATTATTGCTGTTGTCCAAGCTTTGCGACGATCCTGCACAAAACATTCTCGTGGCAGGGTTTTGATAATATCTTTAAGCCTCAGGTCGGAATTACCTAAGTCACAAGCTTCTTGTTTGCCGCTGATTGTTGATGTAGTCATGAATACCTGATAGACAACAAACCTCACACTACCGAACTAAAGACGCGAGTTTTCGCCTCTTTACAGACTGATTGCAAATCGTAACATTACATAATCGCTTTGGATTATAGCAACCTAACTGAGCATAGCGCACCAGTAAATCGCTTTTGTCCGCTTTGCGCGGAATTTACAAATCAATATTGGTGAAAGTCTTTTATTATTAGTCATTAGTCAAGAGTCAAAAGTCAAGAGTTTATTGACTATTAATCCTTGACTAATGACTGACTTGCTACTTTCCAGGTGCCAGCTTTACATTCGTAGCCAGACCGAGTGCTTGCAGCAGTTGAATTGTCATCCATGTTAAATCGATTTCCCACCATTCCAGCCCGTGACGAGCCGAGTATTGATAAGCGTGGTGGTTATTGTGCCAACCTTCGCCAAATACTAAAACAGCTACCCACCAGCAATTAGTTGAGCGATCGCCACTATCGTGCGTGCGATAGCCAAATTTGTGCGTAGCGCTGTTTACCAACCAAGTGCAGTGATAAACCCAGACAATGCGAACAAAAATTCCCCAAACCACAAACGACCAACCACCAAGCAACAAAAGCAGTCCACCCAGCCCAAATTGGATGAGAATAAAATATTTTTGTAAAAACTGATAAACTGGGTCGTCGTTGAGGTCTTTAGTAAAGCGAGGAGCTTCCGCGTGAGCGGGAGATTTACAAACCAGCCAACCCATGTGACTCCACCAAAAGCCTTTGTTGGAATCATGGGGATCGTCGTTTTGGTCAGAGTGCAAATGGTGTATTCTGTGTGTACCGATCCACTCTAACGGTCCGCCTTCACAGGCGAGTGTGCCAAAAAATATGAGAATATATTCCAGCCACTTGGGAGTTTGAAAACTGCGGTGAGTGACAAGACGGTGAAATCCTAGAGTAATGCCTAAACCGCCAGTCACCCAGTAAAGAAATACAGCCACACCGACTGCTTTCCAGCTAAAGTTGCTAGGCAATAAAGCAAACAAAGCTCCGATGTGCAGAGCAATCATAAAAAGGGTGTTTACCCAGTTGATTTGAGGTTTAGTTGAGGCAGCAATTGTCATGCAGTAATCACCTGAGTAGGAATTTTTGAGAGTAAGGAACCGCGAGAACCCGCGAGATCCGCATGTGTATTTTTTTTGAAAGAGGAACAGATGAACAGCTTTGATGTGCTGCAAGAAGCAGAACAGGCACTATTACAGATTTTTTCTGGAATTGACGCTCAGGTCAAGCATAATCTGAAACGAGTGCTGGATGCATTTCGCGATCGCCGTGTAGGGGCACACCATTTTGCTGGTGTAAGTGGTTATGGTCATGATGATTTAGGACGAGAAACTTTAGATAAAGTTTTTGCCGATGTAATGGGTGCTGAAGCGGCGGTGGTGCGGGTGCAGTTTGTATCCGGAACCCATGCGATCGCTTGTGCTTTATATGGTGTCCTCCGTCCTGGAGATGAAATGCTTGCTGTAGTGGGGGCACCCTACGATACTCTCGAAGAAGTCATTGGTTTACGGGGTGAAAATCAAGGTTCTCTTCTTAATTTTGGCATAAATTACCGACAATTAAATCTAACCTCTGAAGGAACAATCGATTGGCAAGTGTTAAGTCAAGGTGTAAAACATAATACTCGTTTAGTATTAATTCAACGTTCTTGTGGCTATTCGTGGCGTCCAAGTTTATCAATTGCTGAGATTGAAAAAATCATCCACATAGTCAAACAGCAAAATCCCAACACAATTTGTTTTGTCGATAACTGCTACGGCGAATTTATCGAAACTCAAGAACCCACCGCTGTAGGTGCTGATTTAATCGCAGGGTCATTAATTAAAAATCCTGGTGGGACAATTGTCAACGCAGGCGGATACGTCGCCGGTCGCGCCGACTTAGTAGAAGCAGCCGCATGTCGCCTTACCGCACCGGGAATTGGTAGTTATGGCGGTGCGACATTCGACCAAAATCGCATTCTCTTCCAAGGCTTATTTCTCGCTCCACAAATGGTAGGAGAGGCGATGAAAGGAACTCACCTTACTGGTTATGTGTTTGATAAACTCGGTTATCCGGTGAATCCAGCACCTTTTGCGCCCCGCCGCGATGTGATTCAATCAATTAAACTCGGTTCCGCGAAAAAGCTGATTGCCTTCTGTAAAGCCATCCAACAGCATTCTCCCATCGGTTCCTACCTCGACCCCGTTCCGGATGAAATGCCGGGGTACTCAAGCCAGGTAGTGATGGCTGGAGGAACGTTTATTGAGGGTAGTACTTCGGAGTTTTCCGCCGATGGTCCATTGCGGGAGCCGTATGTGGTTTATTGCCAAGGTGGGACTCATTGGACGCATGTGGCGATCGCGTTAGAGGCAGCGATCGATGCGGTGGGACAAGCGTAGAAGGTAAGTTACCCAAGTTGCTAGTTATGCTTTAGAGGGTTCGCAGGCATAACATTAAAGCAATAAAATCCCCTCCAGAGTCAAAATCGGAGGGGTTTATGTTAAATGAAACT
>NZ_JBPAOH010000296.1:0-3754 GCF_050875635.1 Tolypothrix sp. VBCCA 56010 | reverse complement strand
TCCTAGTCTTGCTGGTTCAATATTTGCTGAATAAAAAGTATCATCTACTACAAAATTTTTTAGCGATCGCCCTGAGGAGAAAACTTTTTGGTTTACTGACTCTTGTATATACATTTTTAAAATAAAGCTATGCTAGAAATAGAGCTAGCTAAAGTGGTTGATAAAAAAATATGACAACCGCAACATATACAATTAATTCTGTTGTCGCACCAAAAAAACTACCTTTTTTGGAATCTATTTGCTGGCAGACAGCCGATGTGTATCGCTTCACACCAGAAGAAATGCTGAGTCGTTATGAACGTGGTTGGCGATATCACGATATATACAATAATCTTTATGGTGAAGAATTAAACTTTCTTAAAGAAATCGCTAGACGTTATAAATCTTGGTTGTTAACTGATTTATGACCTTCAGGTTAGACCACCATAATAAAATCCTCACAATTCTTGAATGTTTAGATTGTGAGGTACTTAGGAAAGGTTCTGCTTACTTCGGTGGTGGAACCCTTCTTGCTCTTGATTTTGAAGAATACCGATGGAGTAAGGATGTTGATTTTATTGCTTCTGTTAGTACAGAAGGCTATAAATACTTACGTACAGTAGTATTTGATAATGGGCATGAAGCCTTATTTAGTGATTTAAGTAGAATCCAAATCGGACGTAGCACAACTGACCAGTATGGAATTCGGATGATAGTTTGTGTAAACGATGAATTGATCAAAACAGAAATTATTGCTGAAATTCGTTTTGAACTAGATCCACCTAGATACCCTAAATGGTCGCCAGTTCCGTGCTTAAGTTTAAATGACTGTTTTACGTCTAAACTGCTAGCTAATTCTGATCGATATATAGATAATAGTGTAGAAGCTAGAGATTTAATCGATTTAGCGGTTTTGAGGTTACAATCTCCAATACCTCAATCATCAATTGATAAAGCTGAAAAAGCTTATGAAGTTATACGACCTTTAAAAAAAGCACTCGAACGATTTCAAGAAAAACCAGATTACAGACAAAAATGTTTTCAAGGTCTAAAAGTTGATAAATCTTGGATATCCAAAATAATTGATGGTGTTGATTTACTTTCCATAGATTTAGGATTATCTCCTACTTCAAGGATTTTTCAAGAGCAACACGATATGTTTAGTGATTAAAAAATTGCGATGTTATAGCCTGTAATATTCCCGCGCCCGAAAGCGGACTTTTTTGTTTTGGGCGTATAAAAAAAAATATAGTGTACTATTCGTAACTAGTTGTATTTACCACTAGTATGCAAATCCGAAAATTTGAAGTAGATGAAATAACGATTGATTTCTATGTCACGCAAATTAGAAATATTTTTAGAGAATTGAGGCTTAATTATTGGCATCACTATACACCATTAATTCCCTTTGGAATAGATTATATAATCAAAGTTTGTCAATATCGAAAAGGAGCCGATATCGATATTATGAGTCACTTATTGTATACACTTTGTAGAGTGCAAAACGTGTATATTGAGGCAATTAAATCAGGCGAATTTTACAGTATTGATGATTGGGATATCATTATAGTAGATGAGGATATTTAATAATGAAAAAATACTATATTCCCCCAAACGCACCGCCACCACTTCGGATAGAAGATTGTTTATCAAAGCGGACTCAAAAAGATAGTGCTGATATTAAACCGACCGCTAAAAAGTTAACCTTTGACGACCTCGAAGTAATGCCAAAAACGCCAATAAGAACACGTCAAGGCGACTCGATGACGACTAGTGTAAATAAAGTTGTAAATACATCTATCGTTACAGCTCCAGCGCAAATCGTAGACGGTACGTGTCGCGGTCAAGGCGCTGGCAACTTCGCACCAATTCCCCAAAATTACGGACACGTTTCCAGCGATCGGCAGATAGCATCGCTACCAGAAGATTTTAGAGGAAATCCGAACGCGGTCGTTATCGATGCTCCTCAAGAAATTTTTCGCGGTTTGGAACGTCCGAAGCAATCGCCGCAAACGCCTACCGATATGAATGCTCTATTGCCTTGCGGAAACGGTTACGCGCCTATTCCCGCATCGCAACTTGTAAATGTTAATTACAAAAAAGCACCGCCATTAATCTATTAGTAATCGTATCGCCTTCTACTCGGAGGCGATTCTAATACCTAAAGATAGTCAATAGAATAAATATAAAATTATTTAAAACATTATGAAAGATATAGATATCCGAAAAAGTTTAGCAATATCGTATTTAGCATGTGGTGTTTCTATACAAGATACAGCGACCGCGTTAAATATATCTGTTAGTACGATTGAAAAATGGCGAGTGGGGGAAGATTTTAAAAAGCTATTAAGAGAAGCGGTAAGAGTAATACAAGACGCATCAATTGCCAAAATGTCAATAAAACTTGTTGAGTGCGCTGATGAATTAATCCGTATTGCAATATCTCCAGAAGTTAGCGACCGTGTAAAAATCTCCGCTATTCAATTAATATTTGGACAATTAGAGAAAGCTAGGAACTGGGAACTTGAAGAAAGATTAGTAAAAATTGAGAAATTGTTAAGTGATAACCAAATTACAACTACAGAAACTTGAGAAACAAGTAAAAAAACAAACCACTTCCAAAAAAAGCAATGCTTTAGTAATACCTGAAAAATGGGTAGATTTTGCAAAACTAATATCAATCCGAAGTGGTGGAACTATTAAACGATTTGACCCATACGACTATCAGAAAAAGCTAGTCCAATTGATGCTTGAACGGTCTGTAGTCATCGTTAAAAGTCGTCAGTTAGGAATTAGTGAAACAATCACTTGTTTTATGCTGTGGCGAGCCTGTCTCAATCCTGGGTATTTGGGATTAGTATTTTCAAAAACTCAGACAGATTCATCTTTACTCGCACGTCGAATGAAACGGATGATTGAGTCTCTAGGACTAAAGACAGCTACAGAAAATTTATCAGACATCGAAATACAAGGCAAGGGACGGATTCTCTTTAGAAATAGTAAACCTGAAAGCGGTCGTGGGATTGAATCAGTAGTTGACGTTTTATATGATGAATGGGCATTCGTTGAGACAGCGAAAGAGGTTCACGACGCAGTAGCACCAAGTCAGCAAATGGTAGGAAATGCTGCTAGAGAGTTTATTGTGTCAACTCCTAACGGTAAATCAGGTTTTTATTGGGACTTATTAAACAGCGGAAATGATGAACACGATATCGAGTTACAATGTCATCGTGCTAGTAAAGGACAGAGTGAACCTTTTCAATACTGGGTAGACCGTGGCGGATGGGGTAAAGTGTTGATCCACTGGAGAGTTCACCCGATCTATGGTGGAAACCCAAATTTTCTACAAGATATCCATGAAAAACAAAAACTTTCTTGGTCTACGATTGAGCAAGAATATAATCTAAATTTTGCTGAATCAGAAACTTCAATATTTAGTGCTGACATAGTAAGAAGTTGTGCTAGTGGAAATTGGGAAAATAATTACGATAAAGACGCTGAATACTATATTGGATTAGATACGAGTACAACAGGGGAAGATTATAGCGTCGCTACAGTATTAAAATTAAAAAATAATAAATATTCTTTAGTAAATATTTATCGTAAACGTCAGCAAACAAGTGAATATCATTTATATCAAATAAGTGAATTAATATCGAAATATAAACCAAAAATTGGGAGCATCCCATTTTGGCAGATTTACTAGTGATGGCAAAATAGAGGGAAATATATAAGCCGCATATCAAAGTGATGACTCAAGAAAAGCAAGCACGTC
>NZ_JBPAOH010000295.1:0-4112 GCF_050875635.1 Tolypothrix sp. VBCCA 56010 | reverse complement strand
GCGTCTGGCTAAGGCGTGAATGCTTTCCGAGGGATAACCGCTTCCATGCTCCCTGTGAAGAAAGAAGTAAATGTCTAGACTTGTCTAGGTTTTATATAGCAGTAACACCATAGGCTGGCTGACTCATCGCCTTGCTTCTTTATACAACAACCAAAACCAGCGTGTTTTTGATAGTGTAATTGTAATTAGCGATCGTCGTGTACTTGACCAGCAATTACAAGATACCATTTATCAATTTGAGCATCGTCAAGGCGTAGTTGAGAAAATTGACGAAAACTCTCGACAGTTGGCACAAGCCTTAGAAAATGCCGTTCCCATCATCATCACTACTTTACAGAAATTTCCCTTTGTCAGTCACCAGTTGGTCAAGCTGGCGGAGGAACGTAACGAACAAAGCAGCGGTGTTTTGCCTACCCGTCGTTGTGCTGTGATTATTGATGAAGCTCACGGTTCCCAGTCAGGCGAAACCGTAACTGAGTTAAAAGGGGTACTTGGCGGGGAATCACTGCAAGCAGCAGCACGTAACCGCGCCCTGGAAGAAGGACTAGAACATTTAGAAGAACTTTTCCGCAGCCTAGTCAAACGTTCCCATCAGTCTAACCTGAGTTTTTTCGCTTTTACTGCCACACCAAAACATGAAACTCTAAAATTCTTTGGTCGTCAAGGAAAAGCTTTTCATCGCTACATCATGCGTCAAGCCATTGAAGAAGGCTTTATCATGGATGTCTTGCGGAATTATACTACTTATAAAGTCTACTTTAACCTCAATAAAGCCACTAAAAATGACCCCAATGTAGAACGCAAAAACGCTGCCCGTTCCCTAGCTCGTTTCATGCGCCTACACCCCCATAATATTGCCCAGAAAACAGAAGTAATAGTCGAACACTTTAACACCTTTACCCGGCATAAAATTGGTGGTCGAGCAAAAGCAATGGTAGTAACTAGCTCTCGCATAGATGCAGTGCGCTACAAACAGAGTTTTGACAAATACATCAAAGAAAAAGGCTATCCAATCAAAACCCTGGTTGCCTTTTCCGGTATAGTCACAGACGACAAGATTAAAGACAAAACTTACACTGAAGAGGAGATGAATAAAGGCATTCGGGAGAAAGAAGTACCAGAACGATTTGCTAGCAGCGAATTTCAGGTTTTACTCGTAGCCGAAAAATATCAAACTGGTTTTGATCAACCCTTGCTACATACCATGTATGTTGACAGGAAATTAGGAGGAATTCAAGCAGTACAGACCCTTTCTCGCCTTAACCGCATTCACCTACTCAAAGAAGATACATTTATTCTGGACTTTGTTAACGACAGGGAAGAAATTCGCCAAGCATTCCAGCAGTTCTATGAAGGGGCAGAATTAGGAATAGAAGCAGACCCTCAACAACTGTACCAACTCCAGAGCGAACTTGATGCTTTAGGAATCTATTTGCACGAGGAAGTTGAACGCTTTTGTGAAATTTACTTTAAACCGAAACAGCGTCAGAGCATATCTGACCATCAAGCGATGAATGCAGCACTTGACCCAGCCGTTGACCGCTTTTGTGTTTTGCATAATGAGCAACTAGAAGCAGTTAAAATTTGGCGCAAAAAGCTGACAGCCTTTCGTAACCTTTACGCTTTCTTGAGCCAGATAATCCCCTACCAAGACTCTGATTTAGAACGGCTGTATATTTTTTTGCGTCACCTATCATCCAAACTGCCACGCCGCTCCAATGAAATACAGTACGATTTTGATAGCGAAATTCAGCTAGAGTATTACCGCCTCCAGAAAATTAGTGAAGGCTCAATCGAGTTAAGAAAAGGTAATACTCGTCCATTAGATGGCCCAAAGGATGTCGGCACGGGCATTGACCGTGGAGATACGGTCAAACTATCACAACTAATTGATATTATCAACAATCGTTTTGGTACTGATTTTAACCAAGCCGATCAATTATTTTTTGATCAACTTGTGGAAACCGCTGCCAATTACAAAGAATTAAAACAGGCAGCACGGGTAAACTCTGCTGACAAATTCGCCTTACTTTTCAAGCAAATGTTAGATTCTCTGTTTGTTGAGCGAGTAGATCAAAATGAGGCAATTTTTGCACGTTATATGAATGACCGTGATTTTCAAAAAATAGTTTCAGATTGGCTAGTTTCAGAAGTATATCAGCGTCTTACTAGCAACTAAAAATTTCCAAATATACAGCGATGCCTATTTTTTAGGGTGTAACGAGTGTGAAAAAACGCCCTAGATAATCTGTTGTGCTAATGAAAATTCTCAGCGATGAATGTTAAATGGAATATGATTGCCTTAATCATTTGCCATTTGGCAATCAGGATAGTTATGGGTATTGCTCCAAAAATTCCAACTCAGAGACACTGGGATGTATTGAATTCATATCTACAACCCTTAAAAGATTATCAAATGGAACTCGACGAGTTTCTGAGACATTGGGATGTGTCACGAGAAGAACTGGCTTTTATCTGTGACTGCTCACTAACAACCGTTAATCACTGGTTTTCCCAAGGCGTTGACCAGAGGATACCAAGCGAGAAACATAAACAGCGCCTAGCATTGGCACACCACATCTGGACAGCAATCCAAACTGAACCAGAGTATCTGCAAAAGCTGCGGGATGTATATCACCAAAAGCCACGCAGAAATCCTGCTAAATAGACCACTTGCCAAATGGCAAGTTTTTATTGCCATTTGGCAAGGTAAAACTTTAATATTATTTATCAGAATTATTGTTGACTTTTACCGTTGCTGGTCAATTTGCACCTAAAAAGATTACTATGCCCGATCTGTTTCCCCAAATACCGCCAGTAGCCTTACCAGAGGGAATTCCCAGCGAATTCCCTCAGCAAAAATTTCATCTCGGTGAATGGGTGCGATGGTTTCAAGTACCCAACGGTGATTTTGGTCGTGTCATCGGAGTTATCTACACCCAACAAGCCAGTTGCATTGCCACTGGCTTACATTACTTGGTTCTTTTAGATGAGCGCAGTCCCTCTCGTGACACCTGTAGCTGCGACTTCGCTTTCGAGGAAGATATCGAACCCCTGGATAACTCATCCTTGGAAAGGCTTCAGGGCAATCATGTCTGAAGCGCAACAACATCAACAGTTGCTAGAACTGCACAACCAAATGTTTATGTCTCCCCAAGATTTTAGCTATCGTTGGGGATTGGGTTACGAAGAATTAGCAAAAATCTGTGCCATCTCTAAATCGACGGCTTATCACTGGTTGGGTGGACAAAAAAGCCAAAGAGAAGCTGGATTACCTTACCAGAGAATTATGGCTGTGGCTGATTTTCTTTTTGCTAACGCCGAAGTAATTAACCCTCTGTTGTCACAGTGGCATAATCCTCAACACCCGAATTAATTCTTCAGTTTTTGCAAATTGACAAAACTTTTCTCCATCACCTTGACCGAGATAAAAAATAGGTAGTAGGGTGCAATTTATAGTCACCAGCCTACTTACTGTTCATGAATCGCTCCACCAATGACTCCTATTACCTGCCTTCCAGTATTGAATTAACAGAAAACCATGTCCTGATTTATCGCATGGCAATCCCTCTCAAAAATGCCATCAGCTACTTACAACAATTTCCCCAGTCAGAATACGAGGATATTTGCCTGGATGCTTTTGAGTTAGGATTTCTGTGCTTGCAAACTCCTCAAACCCGTCATGGCAATGAATTAATTAAGCAGCAGATGGAATCTTTATTGGTGGAGTTTCAGCAGGCAGTCAAAATAATTGCTGAGTCTTTTGGGCAGGAATTAGTTAATCAAGTAGGGACAGATAATGGTCAATTATTAGCTCCACTGCAAAATCAAATTAATTTGACTTCAGCCGTCCTGACTGAAAAACTGAATAATGTCAGCACTTTGCTTACACACGAAATTGATCCCGCCAGAGAAACTTCTGTTGTTGGTCGCTTTCTCTCTTCATTACGCCAACTCTTAGATGCAAAACGCTCTGATTCTATTCAGGGGGCATTTAAAGCAGCATTAGTAAATGCCACTAAGGAAAATGGTACTCTGGCTGCGGCAGTTAAAAATGTGGTTTCTGAGTCTGTCAAACCATTAACCGAACAAGTGGAAAAACTGACCAGGGA
>NZ_JBPAOH010000294.1:0-4135 GCF_050875635.1 Tolypothrix sp. VBCCA 56010 | reverse complement strand
CATTAATGAGTCTTTGAACTCCATTAATGAGTCTTTGAACTCCATTAATGAGTCTTTGAACTCCATTAATGAGTCTTTGAACTCCATTAATGAGTCTTTGAACCTCATTAATGAGTCTTTGAACCTCATTAAAGAGTCTTTGAACCTGATTAATGAGTTTATCCTGGATACACCCGTCCAATTTTTGCACCCCTCGCCCTTGCCAATGACGCGATAGCCGTTCGCGTAGCGTCTCGAAGAGAAGGCTTAAGCTTCGCTTATCGCACTCGTCTAAAGTCATGAGAGTATAAAGAAAAGCGATCGCTTTTCAAATTCCCTTCAAAACGTTCTATAATTGACGAAAAAATAGCCGATTTAATTAAAGCCGCATCTGAATCGCATCAAGCAAAATCCCTTAAATGCATAACTCAATTCTGAGGATGCCTATTATATATTACAGTTGATCGAAAATATTGGATAAGAAAATGCGACGAATTGCAATTATAGGAGCAGGTCAAGCAGGTCTTTATTTAGCTATTGGTCTACTTGATGCGGGTTATGGAGTAACTTTATTTAGCGATCGCACACCAGAAGCGATCCTCAATGGTAAACCGATGGGATTACCAATATTATTCTCCAATACTCAGGAACTAGAAAGTAATTTAAAACTGAATTTCTGGGATGATGAATTTCCTAGCTGTGATAAATTCCGTAGCCAAGTCTGCGATCCTGAAGGAAACCCAGCTTTAGTTATCTCCTCTCCTATAGAAAAACCTTGGCAAGCTGTAGATCAGCGTCTTAAATTTTCTACTTGGATGCACGAGTTTGTCAACAGAGGTGGTGAACTTATAATTCAAGCGATGACACCAAACGACTTAGAGAAATGTGTAAAAAACTATGATTTAGTTGTGGTTTCTACTGGTAGAGGAAGTCTCTCAAATTTGTTTGAAGCAGACACACAAAAATCGAAACATGATAAACCGCAGCGTTACTTAGCATCAGTAATTGCCACAAATTTAAATGTAGATACAGCCGATTTACATACCGTTAAGATGACTGTTCTACCTGGTGTTGGTGAAATGCTTTTGTATCCATTTTATGCAAAAGATAAAATTCCAGCTTGCGTAGTTGCCTTTGAAGCTTGCCTTGGGGGAGTAATGGATCAATTTTCCCAAGTAAAAAGCGGTGAAGAACAGGTGGAAATGAGCAAAAAGGTAATGCAGCAGTTGAAACCCGACAATTACGAAGTTGTGAAAGATATGCAACTAGTAGATGACCAAGCATGGTTAAATGGTAGAATTACACCGACAGTGCGTCAACCAATTGGTCGCTTGCCATCAGGTGCAGTTGTTATGGGTATTGGCGATGCTGTCATCCTACACGATCCGATTGGTGGACAGGGAGCGAATAACGCGACAAAAATCGCTCATTTAGTTAAGCAACGAATTATTGAGCATGGCAACCAACGCTTCGATGATTCATGGATGCAAAAAGTATTTGATGAATTTTGGAATTACGCTCAGTATACTCATGCTTTTACTGATTGCTTGCTAACACCTCCAGAACACCTGCAAGATATTATGGTTGCAATGAGTGAAAATCCAGAAGTTGCCAGAGATTATTTAAATGGTATTAATCATCCACCGAGCTTATCCCCGTGGTTTTTTGATTCCCAAAGCGCCAAGGAATATTTAGCACAAAAGAACAGTTGCGTTAAAGCTAGTGTATAGTGGGTTTGCTGGGAAGTTTTTGATGAATGCTTGTCCCCCATAATGTAAATTTCATTGGTGTAAAAGTAAGTTGCGTAGGGTGCGTTATCGCGCTTCGCGATAACGCACCCTACCAAACTGATGAATGCTTGTCGGGCATAATGTAAATTTCATTGGTGTAAAAGAGATTCGAGATATATCCAATGACTAAATATATTCTGGCATTCGATCAAGGCACTACCAGCTCGCGCAGTATTATATTTGACCGCAATGGCGATATGCTGACCATTGCTCAGAAAGAATTTCCCCAAATCTTTCCGCAGCCTGGTTGGGTGGAGCATGATGCTAACGAAATATGGTCTTCCCAAATTGGTGTAGCCAACGAAGCTTTAGCTCGCATTAATATCCAGGCTGGTGATATTGCTGCGATTGGAATTAGCAATCAACGAGAAACGACGATAGTTTGGGAGCGAAAAACAGGCAAGCCGATTTACAATGCGATCGTCTGGCAAGATCGCCGCACTGCTGCTTACTGCGATGAACTTAAGGCAGCTGGACATGAGACAACATTCCAAAACAAAACAGGACTGGTGATTGATGCTTACTTTAGTGGCACTAAACTCAAGTGGTTGCTTGATAATGTGCCTGATGCTCGCTCTAAAGCCGAGCGAGGAGAACTAGCATTTGGAACCGTTGATAGCTGGTTGATTTGGAAACTAACTCAGGGGGAACTCCACATCACAGATGTAACTAATGCTAGCAGAACGTTGTTGTTTAATATTCACACTCAGCAGTGGGACGATGAATTGCTGACTATTCTCGATATTCCCCGTTCTCTTCTTCCCCAAGTGCAGAGTTCGTCACAAGTATATGGCTATACATTTGAAGGTCTTTTGGGTAGCCGCATTCCCATTGCTGGAATTGCCGGAGACCAGCAGGCTGCAACCTTTGGGCAGGCATCGTTGCAATCTGGTATGGCGAAAAACACTTACGGTACAGGTTGCTTTATGTTGCTGAATACAGGTAATAAGCCGATGCTATCCAAGCACAAGTTGCTGACGACGATCGCCTGGTCAATAAATGGACGCACCACTTATGCCCTAGAAGGCAGCGTATTTATTGCCGGGGCAGTTGTGCAATGGCTACGCGACGGACTCGGCATTATCAAGCATAGTGGCGATGTTGAAGCTTTAGCTTGCAGCGTGACTGATAATGGTGGTGTGTATTTTGTGCCTGCGTTCGTCGGTTTGGGCGCACCTTATTGGGATAGCTACGCTCGTGGTACAATTGTAGGTTTAAGTCGCGGATCGACCAGTGCCCATATTGCCCGTGCAGCCCTAGAAAGCATTGCCTATCAAACGGCTGACGTGATTGATGCTATGCGTCAAGATTCTCAACTTTATCTGTCTGAACTGCGGGTAGATGGGGGTGCATCCCGCAACGATCTGCTGATGCAGTTCCAAGCCAATATTTTAGGTGTGCCGATTGTCCGTCCCAAAATCACCGAAACTACTGCTTTGGGTGCTGCTTATCTGGCAGGTCTAGCTGTTGGCTATTGGGACGAAGCCGAAATTGTGCAGCAGTGGCAGGTTGAGAAACGGTTTGAGCCGAACTTCAGCGCTGACCATCGCTTAACACTACTAAACTCATGGCATCAGGCGATCGCCCAGACGCGACATAGGTAGAGGGGTAGGGGGCATTGGGCATTGGGCATTGGGCATTGGGGAGGCAGTGCGTTGCGCGGGTTAAGCGCGTTGTAGCACCTGCCGTCATTGGGCATTGGGCATTGGGCACATCTTGCAGGGGGTAGGAAACAAGGGGTGCGATGGGCTACTTGCTAGGAAAAGGAAAGAAACGCTTTATCCTGGATACACTCGTCCTTTCCAAGCACCACCTCGCCCTTGCCAATGACGTAAAGCTGAGTCTAAAGTCATGAGAGTATAGAGAAAAGCGATCGCACTCAAGCAAAATACCAACCATACAGGACACTTATAAAAGCGGATGGTGGGTAAATAAGCCAAACTCATCAGCAACCATGTCAACAAACCTGTAAATGCGATTCCCCAATTCCCCATCAACGCACCCCAAATAATCCCCAAAGGTGGAACGATGTAAATCAAAGTCATCCCCACCAAAGTCAAAATTAACCGCAATGGCGAATAATTCAATTGCGTATAAGCAGTACGCGCAACCATATCCCAAATCGTAGTCAAAGAAGGATAGGGACGCAAACTGCGAGTTTTAGTACTTAATCCCAGCCAAATGCGACCGGTTGAGGGAGTGGAGGAGTGGGGGAGTGTGGGATGGGGAGATGGGGAGAGGGGGAGAGGGGGGGATGGGGAGAGGGGGGGATGGGGAGAGGGGGGGATGGGGAGAGGGGGGGATGGGGAGAGGGGGGGATGGGGAGAAAGAATTGTCTCCAAGTCTCCTTGTCTCCAAGTCTCCTT
>NZ_JBPAOH010000293.1:0-4199 GCF_050875635.1 Tolypothrix sp. VBCCA 56010 | reverse complement strand
GGTAAGTTGTCCAAAAACTGGCAGTATGTTGAGCTGAGTTAGGCAATCGATTACCAATGGGAATTGTGTTGTCTTCCGTGACACGGGCATCTATGTAAGCATAGGTCGCAATAATGTTCCACCCTGGCAAAATTTCACCAATCACATCCAACTCAATGCCTTGGCTTTGTTGCTCACCCACTTGAATAGAAAATCTAGAATTATTGGGATTGGGGTCAGTCGTCAGGATATTGCTTTTTGTAATATCAAATGCTGCTAGAGTTGCCGACAGCTTGCCATCCAAGAACTCGCCTTTAATGCCAACTTCAAATTGTTTACCTTTCTCCGGCTTAAAGGGAGAATCGCTGGCAGAAAGACCGATTGCAGGAACGAAGGAGGTGCTATAGCTGGCGTAGAGCGAGATGGCTTGACTCG
This sequence comes from Tolypothrix sp. VBCCA 56010, assembly GCF_050875635.1. Lineage (NCBI taxonomy): Bacteria > Bacillati > Cyanobacteriota > Cyanophyceae > Nostocales > Tolypothrichaceae > Tolypothrix > Tolypothrix sp. VBCCA 56010. Next base: position 3,785 of record NZ_JBPAOH010000293.1, on the reverse strand, counting down.
GTTGGTAAACAATCCCAACCCGTGGACTGAATGCATCATTGAATTGTTCACTGCGCGGATCAACTAGATTATTTTGAGTAGAAAAATCGAACCTTCCGCCAACCAATAGCTTCAGATTGTCCAACAAAGTCACCTGATCTTGCAGATAAATTCCCCACGTATCTGTGCGGTCTGAAAAGATTTCGGGATCTGAGAGAACGGTAGGACGAGGAATTTCAAATACTGGATTAAAAATGTCATTGGGAGGTAAACTAGCCGACCTGCCTTCATAAAAAGAGGTGTTTCGATTGAAATCGAACCCCAGAAGTAGCTGATGAGCGATCGAGCCAGTATTGAATTTTCCAATCAGATCGGTTTGCACAGTATAATTTTGGGTAACATTCCGCTCATCATAAAAAACTCTAGGACTGAATCGGTTGTCGATCAATCTTCCTTCTGGATTAACACTAAAACCCCCTCTATCAACTGATGAAAGAAAGAAGTTATTTCGGATGCGCCAATTATCGCTAAATCGATGCTCAAATCTATAGCCACCTCTGTAAATCCTTTGGTTAAAATCATGCAGAAGTGGATAGTTAAGATTGCGATTAATCGGAAGAGGAAGGGAATTGTCATCCAATATCACAAGTCCCCGGTCAAACGGAGAATCATCCTGTAGATACTCAAAATCAAGATCGAGGGTTGTATTGCTACCAATTTTCCAGGTGAGTGCTGGAGCAATGAAAAAGCGTTCTGAATCAACGAAGTCGCGGAAGCTTCCAGAGTTTTGATAGGCAGCATTTAACCGATAGAGAACCGTTTTCTCAGCATTTAGGGGACCGGAAATATCGAAAGTAGGGCGGTAGAAGTTATAGTTTTCTGCGGTAAATTCCACTGAATAGTAAGGTTCATTCAAGGGCTGTTTGGTGACGAGATTGATGATACCGCCCGGTTCAACCTGACCAAATAAGACAGAGGCAGGTCCCTTCAATACTTCGACTCGCTCAATGCTGGCAAAATCTGAAAGGGAATTGAAGCCGTTATCACGCAGTCCGTTTCTAAAGTTTCCGTCTTGACTAAAGCCCCGAATGACAAATGCTCCTGCGGCTGTACCACCATAGTTTCCTCCTTTGGTGACACCGCTGACGTTTTCCAAGGCATCTTGCACGCGCTCTATGTTCCGATCTTCAATCACTTGGCGAGGAATCACTTGAATTGATGCCGGAATATCGCGTAAAGGAGTATCGGTTCGGGTTGCGGTTGAAGCGTCTGGTACGCGATATCCATCTTGCTCACCTGTCACTACCAACTCAATCGGCTCATCGCTTTCTGCTGATGGTTGCTCTTGCGGTGTCTCACTTGCAGGCGTTTGGGGTGGTTGCTGTGGTGCAGGGAGTGCCGTTGCCTGTGATGCTACCGCAAAAACCAGCCCTGCATTATCATCAAATAACTCAACTGTTGGCAAAGCCTTCTCACCTATTACCGTCACCCGCACAGTATTCGCATCAACATTTGTAACTGTAATTTCAGTAATTCCCGTAATTGGTTTTTGAGAACGAAATGTAAAAGCATCGCCCGAAGCTAACCGCAACTGCCCACCGATTATATCCACAATAAAATTATTGCCTGTACTGCGATTTGTGACTTGCAGTTGCTCCCCTTGGGTTGTCTCTAAAATCACCTCCACACCTTTCTGGGTGGGATTGGCTTTAACTCCTGTAATTGGTACAACTTGAGTTGCAGGTGCTGGGATTGGTGCTGGTGTCTGTACTAGCATTTGGGCGCTAGTGCTGGGACGCTCTATTTCACTGAGTTGGCGAATCTGTCTAATTGACCGGGAATTACGTAGTACCGATGCCACAGATTTACTCTGTACCTCTTGCTTGGGTACTTCTGTAGCAGCCGCGCCGATCGCACCCCAATGCCAAACGGAAATCGTCAGTAAGAAAATCTTTACTAACTGCTTTTGTTTCACTTGTTACCCCACACCAAACTAAAACAGGAATTCTTTTCAACAAACATTATCAGTAATCTAGTGCTATAAGAAAGCTGTTTTGGTCGCTAGCGGGAGTTTTTTTTGGTCGCTAAAAAAAGTGTTTGCGTTGCATCAAGTACTCTTTAGGGTTGATGCCAAATTTTTTCCTAAACGCAGCAGCAAAGTGATTCCGACTGGCAAAGCCAATTTTCTGAGCAACTTCACTCACCTTCATTTCCCCAGTTTCCAGCAATTGACGCGCCTGTTCTAAGCGATAATCGTGGAGATAAGCAAACAAAGGCTTGCCGAAAACCTGTACAAATCCGCGCTTGAGTGCATACTCATTAAGTTTGACTAAGCGTGCCAGTTCTGCGGTAGAAGGTGGATTGTCCAGCCGTTGCAATAATAAGTCTCTAGCATAGAGAATCCGCCCTAATGTTCCCGGCTTGAGCGGCTTCTGTGTCTGGCTTCCCATCTGAATTTCTGCTTCTTGCTCTAGCAGCAGTGCTAACAGTTCTAGCACTTTGCCTTCCAGATACGTGCGCTTGATGATGCCCTGGTAGGGACAATGCAAGATACGCTGCACATTATATTGCATCATGGGAGTCATGAGGTGGGAGCGAAACTGGAGGGGTTGATCTGGCTCACGCACTAAATGTTGCAATGCGAGTGGTAGTTCCCCGGAGGAATTGCCGATAAAGGACTGCAACAATTCTGGTTCTAAATGCACGTTCACAAACAGTTGCCGTCCTTGTGCAAACTCATTTTCTCCTCCAACAGCCATGCCACTGCTCCAAAAACCATACTGTCCGGCTTCTGTCTCATTAATTGCCCAATGAGAGCTTTCCCTCCACTGTCCTGAAAGCATAAACCAAAACTCTAGGGGATGTGGATGGTCAATACCTTGTATTATTAAATTGTCAGGGCGCTGACAGCTCTCAATCTCCAACAATAAACCTTGTCGCAATTCAACTCGTCGATGATATCCTTCTCCTAATGTTTGGGGAAACTTGCAGGTAACATCTAACTCATCATCGGGGTCGTTGTTTTGTGGGGTTTCGTTAACTTCTTCAAAGAGTTCCTGGTGAGCCTGTGCCGAAATAATGATAGTCATGATTAATCAAACCAAAACTTATTGAGATTAATTATTACTATTTTCTTAGCCCTACACAAGCTAGATAACCCCTCATCTTCAGGTGTCAAATTTCTCACCAGTCTGTGTAAGGATATTGCCCCAAACATTGAGCTGATGACTGTTTAAAAAATTAGAATTCCCAAAAATGAGCGATCGCTATTTTGGAAAGCTTGCGATCGCCGTAGATGATTGACAAAAATTGATGCTACTGACCAACAGCAGAGCGAGTTAAAACTCCCAACTGATGGAACCCGTGATTGTAAATGGTAAACCTCTTTGAATGATGGCTCTGCCGTAAGAGAAGTCTACATAGTCTATATCAAATAAATTACGGACATTAATCGCTGCCTTAAAACCATCTCTTTTGTAGAAAAGCGCCGCATCAGTCCGCAAGTGATCTTGGAGTATAAACTCGTTCGCCAAATTGCCTTGCCGCTCACCCACATAAAATAGCCCCAAACCACCTCCAAACCCTTTGAAATCACCCTGTTGAATCTCATAGGTTGTCCAAAGGCTGACTTGATTTTCTGGCACGTTGTCCAATCTATTACCCACAGGAATGGAGTTATCCTCAGTAACTTCTGCATAGTTGTAGGTATTGCAGAACTTTAATCATTTTATATTCGTTTCTAGTCAAATATATCAATTTAGCTGACGATACAGGTTCACAATTATTTTTATGAACTTGATTGACAT
>NZ_JBPAOH010000292.1:0-4247 GCF_050875635.1 Tolypothrix sp. VBCCA 56010 | reverse complement strand
ACAAGTAATTAAAACCAATACTGGAGACGAATCTTTAAAAATTCTTAACGAGTATCAATAATTAGAAAAAATTAATACAGAGATATGTTTAGCCAAAAACAATGTTATCCAGCAAGGAGCTAAATAAGGCTGATAAGCTCGAACCAAAAGGTAAGCAAGCGGATATTTAACTCCCTGTTTTAAATATCGTATGAACAAAAATCTTGCCGCAGAAGAAATAGTACCTAACTGATGACATGAAACTAAACGACACAACGGGGTAAACCCTACAGAGTCTAGAAAATGTCGATATTGCTAGTAAGCCAACCGCAAGGGAAGCAGAAATCTCTGGAGGGGAGAGGATGGATGAAAAAGCGAACGCCTATCCGTAATGGATAGGATAGAGGTTCAAAATTTGCCTCTAACCGAAAGGAAAGCAGACTTCATCTGGGTCTTATACGAAAGGACTAAATGTTAAAGAAACTTAATCCGAGGACAAGTTAGATGCAGGCAGTAATGTCTACAAACGGACTAAAGAAACAACTTGAAAACTGGAGCGAAATTAATTGGCGTAAAGTTAACAAGCTTGTTAAGAATCTACGACATAGAATATGAGCGTGCAAGAGAACTTGGTAACTTCCGCGCATTTGAGAAACTTACAGAAGTTGATGCAAAGAAGTCACTCCTGTCTATTATTATCTGTTCGACGTATTACTCAAACCAATAAAGGTAAAGCAACGGCAGGAATTGATAAAGAAATAATCAATACCCCAGAGCAAAGAGTGATTCTGGTCAAGAACTGGAACGGCGGAAATCTACAACGCACTTAAAAAAAAACGCTCATTAACCGTGGTTAAAGGAACAGTGGTGTATCCCACTCATTTGATGCTGAGTATGTTTTACGAATGGAAAATCTGTTGGATTTATATAGCCAGCCCTATGATCCAAAACGTCCTGTAGTTTGTTTTGATGAGCGTCCATACCAACTTTTAGTTATTCGTTAGAGAACCTTTGCCTATTCAAGCGAAACAGCCAGAACGTTATGATTGTGAGTATCAGCGCTGCGGGTACTGTTAACTTGTTTGCCTGCTTTCAACCGTTAATTGGGTGGCGACACCCACTAGGTAACTGAGCAACGTACTAAGGCAGACTTTGCATTACAAATGAAAAATTTAGTAGACATATATTTTCTAGATGCTGAAGTAATTCGTTTAGTACTAGATAATTTAAATATACATAATCTAGCCGCTTTATATGAAGTTTTTTCCCCTCAAGAATGCCAGAGAATTGTTGAAAAACGCTTTGTTGCACTACACCCCTAAACATGCTTCTTGGTGAGCCAGTGCGTTGGGCGGGTTCCCCGACTTGAAGCAACTGGCGAACCCGAAGGGCTCAATCAAGTTGAAATTGAATTATCTGTTTTGTCTCGGAGCGTGTTTAGAAAGAAGAATTAGCGATCGCACGATTCTGGAGTTTGAGATTGCGGCTTGGGAAAAACAACGCAACCAAGAAAAATCAAGTGTAAATTGGCGCTTTAAAACCACAGATGCACGTAGAAAGATGGGACGCTTGTGAGACAGGTGGATACAAGCGCAAAGTTGCCTTGACGGACCACTAGGATGAGAGGCAAGGAAAAAAAGGGAGCAATCCCAACAGAACTTTGACAACTTGATAGCCATCTAGGTGAGGGTGAAAACTCAAGTCCTACCCCACAGGTGCAGTGGTGAAAGCACGACCCCTACCCAGGAGACTAGCCATCAAATTGGTAGAGCGGGGCGAAAGAAGGTAGCTGACAGCCCTTCGTTGGTAATCCCTTTAGCAAGAATCCATGAGCAGCTTTCATCGAAGATGCGCCTGAACCATCGTCAAAGAAAACCAGCGAAATAAGGCTTTTTGCGCTGGAGCCAAAAGGCAACGGATTAGGGGCTGATACTTTCTCCCGTATCAGCAGCACTCCCAACAATCCCGGTGGACAGCATCGACTCTAAAGATTCAATCAATGGCTATCAGGAACGAAGTAACCCCTCGTATGCTCTCAGAAAGGTCGATTTCTGAGCAGTGCTAGACCGGATGCTACGAACGGGTGGGATAGAGTCAGAAGCGAATGTCTTGCTGTAATGGCAAGGATATGCAGACAGACTCACGGTGATTTGGAAGATAAAGTTGCAAGTAGTGAGCACAAATGTCTAAAACACGGGTCAATCCGATGGTGGAATGGAGGCACATCAACTGGGGCAAGCTAGAACGGCGTGTCTTTAAGCTCCAAAAGCGAATTTATCGAGCCTCTCAACATGGCGATGTGAAAGCCCGATCGCAGACTCCAGAAGACGTTGATGAAGTCCTGGTCAGCAAGGTGTTTAGCGGTCAGGCGGGTCACACAAGACAATCAAGGTAAGAAGACGGCTGGTGTGGATGGGCACAAAAGCTTGTCCCCAAAGCAACGTCTCGCCTTAGTTGCCAACCTCAAATTAAGCTCAAAAGTCGCTCCAACCCGGAGAGTATGGATTCCCAAGCCGGGGACGGAGGAAAAAAGACCTCTCGGAATACCTAATATTTCAGACAGAGCGTGGCAATGTCTCGCAAAGTTTGCACTCTTAACCAGCGCACGAAGCAACATTTCATGCAAGAAGCTATGGTTTTAGACCGGGACGCTCGGCACATGATGCCCAGAAAGTTCTATTCTCTAACCTTAATTCAAACGTGAATGGAATCGATAAACGAGTCATCGAACTCGATATCGAAAAATGCTTTGACCGGATAAGCCACACCACAATAATGGATAACCTTATCGCCTCGTTGGGTATAAGAAACGGGATATTTCGCTGTCTAAAAGCCGGAATAAACCCAGAATTTCCAGAGCAAGGAACGCCTCAAGGCGGTGTGGTAAGTCCGTTATTAGCTAACATCGCTCTGAATCGAATCGAAAGTATCCACCAATATAAATTACCGAAAGGTGTGGTGGAACCATCAGTTAGGTACGCTGACGACATGGTTGTTATACTTCGACCACAGGACGATGCGAAGGTAATACTAGATAAAATCAACGAATTTCTTACTGACAGAGGTATGAAGGTAAGCGAGAAGAAGACAAAAATAACCGCTACGACAGATGGATTTGACTTCCTTGGCTGGAACTTTAAAGTTCAAAGCAACGGAAAATTTAGATGTACTCCTGAGCGTGGAGAACTATAAAAAACTCCGCTACTAAGGTAAAAGCTATCGTTAACAACTCGAATTATGGTTCATCGGTAAAAGCAACAAAGCTTGCACCGATAGTTAGAGGATGGAGAAATTACCATAAATTCTGTAAAATGGATGGCTCGCGATTTTCGCTATACCACACACAATACAGAACCTATAAGGTACTTAATAAGGAAACAAAGAATGACCGATACACTAGCAAGAAATTACTAGATAAGGCGTTTCCAGCGGTTCCTTATTCCGAGAACAAACACGTTAACGTCAAAGGAAATAAATCTCCCTTTGATGGAGATATGGCTTACTAGTCCCAAAGGAATAGTAAGCTATATGACGATGAAACCTCTAAGGCATTAAAACGCCAAAACCACACATGTGGTCACTGTGGTTTTTTAAAGTGTACAAGTGAAGAACGAGTACACCTACACCACATCGACAGGAATCATAACAACTGGAAGGTAAAGAATCTGCTAGCTGTTCATGAATCTTGTCATGATTATATACACATGAGCAACGGGTGCAAACCCTAAGAATATCGGGAGCCGGATACACACAAATGGGTACGTCCGGATCTAACACAGAGGTGCGGGAGATAATACTCCCCATCGACTCAACCTTTGTGGGTGCCGCACATACAGGTAGTATCACAACGATTGCGCAGATTCACAAAGCATTTGAGGAGCGAATCGGTACATCAGTTGATTCCAGTACTATCTACCGATTATTATCACGTCATGGTTGGCGTAAATTAACACCTCGCCCTCATCATCCCAAAGCTGATAAACACGAACAAGAGGCATTTAAAAAAACTTTCCTCATTTGGTCGAACAAGAGTTGCAAAGCCGAGAACCAAACGATACTCGTCCCGTACTTTGTTGGCAGCCGTAAAAGGAAGATTTGGGCGTATCGGTCAAGTAATGCGAGCCTGGAGTCCCCGAGGAGTACTCAAGAGTGTTGGTCAACAAATATAGGACTTACGCAAGCGTCACAATATAAGGTCAACTGGCACATATATTTAAATTTGAGATTAATGCTTGTAAGCATTGATTTCTAAGCGTTAGAGCAAAAGT
>NZ_JBPAOH010000291.1:0-4278 GCF_050875635.1 Tolypothrix sp. VBCCA 56010 | reverse complement strand
CGTCTGGCTAAGGCGTGAATGCTTTCCGAGGGATAACCGCTTCCATGCTCCCCGTGAAGAAAGAAGTAAATGTCTAGACTTGTCTAGGTTTTATATAGCAGCATGGCAAAAGGACTTTCATTTAAAAGCGCGTGCCAGTCACCAGTCATTACACGAATATTTGGAACTGCTTCAAAAAGCTTTCGGACTATCTCTGACCTTTGTTCGTCCAACTCAATGGTAACAAAAGACGCTGTGGGTGCAAGCGCACTGGCTATCCAAGCAGCACCAACACCGCAACCGGTTCCAATCTCACCAATTAACCCCTCTTGGATGTGACCTGTTAAAACATACAAAAGCCGTCCCACCTCGATGCTGCTACTAGCACTAAAGTCTATCTGTTCTGCTAGCTTAAGTGCTTGCTCAACCAAAGGGGGAATATACGTTGTTGAGCGATATGCTGTCATAAAGAATTTATAATTTTTATGATGAGCAAAACTAAAGCTACTGTCTGGGTAGTGGAAAATGGTAAAGTACGTCCTAAACTGGATCAACTGACTACCGAGGAACCTTTAGAAATTCGGTTAGTTTCTCCTGAAAAGACAATTGCTGTGACGATGCGATCGCCTGGAGCAGATTTTGAACTAGCTGCCGGTTTTCTCTACAACGAAGGCGTAATTTCTTCTAGAAAAGATATCCAACGCATCAGCTATTGTGTTGATGGCGAACAGCGTTACAACATTGTCAATGTCGCTTTAACAGAAGGATTAATTCCAGATTTACAGCCTTTGGAAAGACACTTCTACACTACCAGCGCCTGTGGAGTTTGCGGTAAAGCTAGCCTTGAAGCTTTACGCCTGCGATCTGGCTCAGTAATTCTTCCAGTTCCCACAATCACGCCTGAGATTATTTATAGCTTACCAGAAAAACTGCGATCTGCTCAAGCTATTTTCACCGCTACTGGAAGTTTGCACGCTGCGGCTTTATTTGATGCTCAAGGAAATCTGTTGAAGTTGCGGGAAGATATTGGGCGTCACAATGCTTTGGATAAATTGATTGGTTCGGCGTTGCTGGCTGACCAGTTGCCATTAAATAATCATATTCTCATGGTGAGCGGACGCTCTAGCTTTGAGATTTTACAAAAATCTACAGTTGCGGGGATTCCTATTGTCTGTGCAGTTTCTGCTCCTAGCAGTTTAGCAGTATCTGTGGCGCAAGAATTTGGAATTACCTTAATTGGATTTTTGCGTGGCGATCGCTTCAACGTATACTCTGGTTTGGAGCGAATATGTACTACCTAAAAAAGTAATAATAGTAAAAGCAAATATCACAAGCAGGTAATTGATATGAAAGACTTTCAAATCCAAGGAATCAACCATATCGCGTTAGTATGTAAAGATATGGCACGCACGGTTGACTTTTATACCAATACGCTTGGGCTGAATTTAATTAAAACGATCGCATTACCAGATGGTGGACAGCACTTCTTTTTTGATATTGGTAATGGAAATGCTTTGGCTTTTTTCTGGTTTCCCCAAGCACCACAAGCAGCACCAGGCATAGCGTCTGCAAGACCTGATGCCTTACAGACTGGCAATTTAACCAGCGCACATGGCTCAATGAACCATTTGGCATTTAAAGTACCACTCGAAAAAATTAAGGAATATCGAGAAAAACTAATTAGCAAAGGTGTAAAAGTGACACCTATTTTACATCATGCAGATGTTCCCTCTGGTATTGCTCCCGAACTTGATGAAACTACATTTATTTCCTCAATTTACTTCTACGATCCTGATGGCATCTGGTTAGAATTTGCCGCGAATGTACGCGAATTAGGCGACCCAGAAAGAGATATTCAACATAAACCTGCTAAAATCTTAAGTCAAGTAAGCTAATTTCTTCGTGCTATGGTGATGAATTGTCTGGGAAAACTATATTTTTTGCGAGTTAATTTATCTAATTTCTCCTAGCTATATTTAATAAATATGGTTTTCCAATATACTGATGCTTTCGTCACCATAGCCACTATTAATCTAGAAAATTTAGTAAAATTTTATACTATTTTTTTGATAAAAGAACCAGTAAAAATTATCCCAAATGTTTATGCTGAGTTTGAATTATCAGGTGTAAAATTAGGTATTTTCAAACCAAAAAAGACTAATGAATCTGAATTTATTAACTCACTTAAAAGTAAGATGAGTTTGTGTTTAGAGGTGAGTAACTTAGAAGATGCGATCGCTCACCTTACTGCTTTAGGTTATCCCCCACCAGGAGAAATCACAACCGCTTCTCACGGCAGAGAAATTTACGCTTACGATCCTGATGGCAATAGAATAATTTTGCATCAATCTAAAGTGGATAGTGGATAGTGGGCATGGGGCATCGTCCAAGTGGGCATCGTCCAAGTGGGCATCGTCCAAGTGGGCATCGTCCAAGTGGGAAAAAGATTTGACTTTATTCTCACGTTCCCATTGCCCATTGCCCATTGCCCATTGCCCATTGCCCATTGCCCAACACCTAACAACTATCAACCAACAACTAACAAATGTCTATAACTCAAAATTATAAATTAAACCTGATTCAATGGTATCCCGGTCACATTGCCAAAGCTGAAAAGAAGCTTAAAGAACAGCTAAAGCGTGTAGATGTGGTTTTGGAAGTAAGAGATGCACGCATACCTTTAGCGACAAATCACCCGCAAATGACTGAGTGGGTGGGAAGTAAAGAGCGAGTGTTGGTGCTAAACCGAGTAGATATGATTACACCAATAGCGCGATCGCTTTGGACAGATTGGTTTAAGCGCCAAGGCGAAGTGCCTTATTTTACCAATGCTCAACAAGGTCAAGGTGTGAGTGCGGTATCAAAAGCAGCACAAGCAGCGGGAGTAGAGATAAATAAAAGAAGAAGCGATCGCGGAATGCTACCCCGTCCCGTCCGCGCTGTAGTCATTGGTTTTCCCAACGTCGGTAAATCAGCTTTGATTAACCGCTTGCTGGGAAAGCGAGTAGTTGAAAGTGCAGCTCGTCCTGGTGTAACTCGTTCCTTGCGCTGGGTGCGAATTTCTGAGCAATTAGAATTACTCGATGCTCCTGGTGTCATCCCCCTAAAGTTAGAAGACCAAGAAGCCGCATTAAAGTTAGCGATTTGTGACGATATTGGCGAAGCATCTTATGATAATCAACTAGTAGCATCAGCACTCGCAGATTTAGTCATGTACTTAGAAGCCGTAGCGACTAACGCATTTCCGAAAAAACCCTTAGAAAGTCGTTACGAACTCAACCCCACAACCGACACCGGAGAAGCATATTTACACGCTTTAGCACAGCATCGCTACAATGGCGATGTCGAGCGTACCGCAAGGCAACTTTTAACCGATTTTCGCAAAGGATTTCTCGGTCCAATTCCCTTAGAATTACCGCCTAATTTTGCTTCGCAGTCAGCATTTTAATGCTGTCAAATAGGCGCTATCCACGCCTACTACATATTGCTTTGACATACTCACCGCCCGCGCATGGTCGGTGATTCTTGACACTTCGCGCTCGATGTGCTGGCAAGCCAGTCTTACCTTCTCTCCATGTCCGTTTAGAGTCGTGGCAATGCCCTATCCCGACTTTGTTTATATTTCTAGCGGCGTTCTCATCTCTGTCTTGTTCAATCCCGCAGTTTAGGCACAGAACAGAACGAATAGACAAATCAAGCTTACCCCACTTAAAACCACAATCTGAACAGATTTGGCTGGTTGGTTCCCACCTGTTGATAGCGTGAAACGTTCTACCCGATTTTTCAGACTTCGCCTCACACAACACCCGAAATTCCCGCCAACCTTGCAAACTAATAGCTCGTGCAAGCTTGCGATTCTTGACCATGCCCGATACATTCAAGTCTTCCAATATGATGGTTTGGTTCTCGCTCACCACTTTGGTTGATAGCTTGTGCAAAAAATCTTTGCGGGTATCAGCTATCTTGTTATGTTGTTTAGCGATTTTGACGCGAGTTTTGTTTCTTCGATTTGAGTCTTTTTGCTGACGTGCTAATTTTTTCTGAAGTTTACGAATCTTGCGGTCTTGTTTGGAATAACTAGGACTTACAGCTTTCTCCCCATTACTCATCACCGCAAAAGTTTTAATTCCCAAGTCAATTCCGATGCTTTGGTTTTTAGCATCCCTAGAAGGATGGGGCTTGTATCCCATTCTTTTGGTCAACAAGAAGGGTGTGGGGTTGCATGGTTAGGGTGTAAGGGAGAAGACGGCGCACTTCGGGGCGTATGATTAAGAGACCAACGCAATCGTCTTAAAAGAC
>NZ_JBPAOH010000290.1:0-4314 GCF_050875635.1 Tolypothrix sp. VBCCA 56010 | reverse complement strand
AGATAGGTTGTTAAATCAGGGCGAGTTAGTGATTAAGTGGTATCGGAAAATCAAAAACAAAGGTAATTTCGGCTATGTTGCAGCTTAAATGCTGATTAGCTTACTTTGCTTGATGCTTACCGATTTAGGCTATCAGTAGTAACACCTTTTCACCCCGCTCTACTGCGTTGATGGCTAGTCTAGAACCTGGGGGTCGAGCAGTACGCGCTGCACCTGCGGGGTAGGGTTTGAGGTTTCTAGGATACTATCTCTCACCTACATGGTCATTCAGTTGTCTTGGCGAAGCCTCTCCCTTTGGGAGAAGGTTCTATACCTTGCGGCTAATCCTCTAAGCCCTTACGAGCTTTAGTTTCTAGCCAACGATTCGCACTGACAATCCAACGTCTAAACCTAATACGGTTCAGTTAAGCCTCAAAATCAGGTAAAATAGACATTGTTACTCAACAGAGAAATTAAGTGTGATGCATCTCAAGGATTTCTGGTTGGTGTCTCCTGATATACAAAGTGGAGACCTACTCAAAGCGATCAAGACGGCGATTCGGTGCAATAGCAATCGAAGAGGCGATCGCCAAAACCAAAGTCGAAGAGGAACGCAATCGCTCGTTACTCAACGGGAGAGCCAGTACGAATAGACGGAAACCGACACCGCCGACTGGACTCACCAGCCCAATTGGTGGTAAATCTTGTAATTGCAATGAGCTTCTGGTCAAAAGATTCAATGCGGGATGTACTGAAGAATCTGATTGACGGTCTTTCACCAGGCATGGGTGAAAGTAGGTAAATATTGGCGGGTTCCTTGTAAATCGGCTATTACCCAAGCCCGGAGCGCGATTGGGAGCAAGGGTAATGAGTCAGTTGTTTCATCGCTTGGTGCGACCAATGGCGACAACAGACACATTGGGAGCCTTTGTCAATGGGCTGCGAGTCGTGGGGAAACGATGGTACTTGTTTCGATGTCCCAGACAGTGATGAGAATGCGAGAGATATGGAGCGTCCCAGTAGTCGTCCTAGTACACAAGCTGCATTTCCCGCTCGTTAGATTAGTCATCCTTGTTGAAGCACAGAACACATTTAATCTTTGACACCTTAATGTGCGGAGCAAGGAAAGCTCCGCCTCCGGTTTATATCGCATGGGAGAGCGAGTACGGGCATTAAAATTATTGCGTTCGGTAACCTTGCTGAATGTTGTTGATGTGGGACAGGGGTTTACACTCATATGCAATGGTACAAGCAACAGTGTCTAAGGGGTGTAACTATTTAGGCAGAATTCCCGCCAATGTTAAATTTCTGGCAGAAAAACCTCACCGAAGATGGCTCCTATCTGTCGTGGATTTATCCATCTGGAAAGCTACGAAAAAAAGGTTGTCAGCCGCTCATGGTACGAGTAATTGAATATAGCATTGAGCATCTAGAAAACCCTACTGAACAAATCACGTACCGTTTGATTACGAGTTTATTAGATATCGAGAAGTTTCCTGCGGAGTTGTTAGCAAGAGAATACCATCTGCGTTGGAAAGTAGAAAACACGATTGATGAATTTAAAATACACCATAAGGCGCGAAAAACTCACGTTCGTTCCCAAAAAGCGCACGAAGTAGTACAATAAGTCTATGGCTGGTTATTAGGACATTGGTCGGTAAGGCTGTTAATGTTTCAAGTTGCAACCAGTGCTGGAATTCCACCATTGCGTCTAAGTTTTACAGGAACATTACGGGTTATTCGTCGTGCGCGTTGCCCTATTTCAACGCTTGCTTTCCAGTTGAACTACCCCTTTTTTCGATTGGTTGACTGTAGAAATTCTTGGATCTTCTTTTACCTGAACGAGTTCATCGATGTAATCCCAGAGTTGTAAAAAAACCTGTATCAAAATTTCGCTCGAAAAAACCAAAACACAGAGGTACTGGACAACGAATTGATGCTCCTGTTTTCCGCATCCTCAGTACAGCCTAGCCTTAACTGAACCGTATTGCCTTATAATAGGGTAATGGTTGTTTATTAGTGCAGCTTGAGGTGCTGATTTGTGGGCATCTATTATTCGGCAGATGTGGTCGTCATGTATATGAATGTTTTTCTTTACTTGGGGTGATGATAGTTTTAAAACCTAGAGTTTTTCCCTTTGGGTTTTTACCGGATTGGTATTTACCCACTGGAAATTGTTTGATATTAAACTCAAGGAAATTGAAAGAAAGGCTTTTCTTGTTCATGCTGTTTTCGAGTATGTACAAGTTTTGTTTTACTAGGTTTTAATTCTAGCCCTATGCCTTTTAACCATTCTGAGATTAGGTCTTTACATTTTTTTAGGGCGAGTAAATCTTCGTGAATAATTACGAAGTCATCGGCATATCTAATTAAGGATAAGGTTTGACGCTTACTTTCAAAGCTTAATGATACCAATCCGCGTTCTAAAACGTAATTCTCAAATGTGGAAAATTCGTAAGTGAACGTAACCTTTCTGGCATATCCATTAATTCTTTCAGTTCTTGGCAAAGAGTATCGATGACCGAGTGCATCGAATCAAACACTTGGTTGTAAAAATGCTTTTCGCGTACTTCTTCCCAGATATGCTCAACTGGATTTAAAGAAAGCGCTACTTTGGTGATTGGGGAATTAATCGAATATTTTCGGGGATAATCAAATCTTGTGATGTGTGATATGAAGCTTGGTCTACCTGTATGATGACAAAGTAAGCTGCAAAAACTTGTGCAACATGCTCCAGAAATAAACTCATCATATCCGTATTCACACTCATACAATACTAATGCTGCCATCTCTCCCAATAATGGCGCGACCGCAACATACGCATCTGTTGTATTCTCTGACTATTTCAGGACTTACGCAACTGGCACATTTATCTAAAAACTGTCACATTGACTTACTTTTGCTCTAACGCTTAGAAATCAATGCTTACAAGCATTAATCTCAAATTTAAATATATGTGCCAGTTGACCTTATATTGTGACGCTTGCGTAAGTCCTATTGGTAGATAGTGGTTGGTAGATAGTGGTTGGTGGATAGTGGTTGGTGGATAGTAAGTAGTGGTGACTAAAACAACCAACAACTATCCACCAACAACGCTCCAACCTAACTTTTTTCATTTTCCCATTAACCTCTGTCGCACCCCTTCGGCAATTTTGTTACCTAGATATTCAGGAATCAGGCTTTCATTTGGTCCCAACAAGTAAAGAATAAGGCGTGTACGTCCGCGCCAAACTAGTAAATTCGCATTTACCACCAGCAAATCTTCCTGCCAAATGGCGTACATCACTTTGTAGAATAATCCCGGTTGGTTATCAGCTTCAATAACTAAGGCAGGCAGATGAAAGACCGGATCGACATAGAATTCGGTTTGTACTTGTTCTAAGCCAGTATCAAGGTTGAATTCTACTGCTAGCATTTCTTCTACCTCAAACCGCCCTCCTAAAGCCTCGCGAACAGCACGGCAGACGTTTTCGGCGGTTTTCTCGGTCAAAGCTCTACTGCCACGAGACACCAACAGTTTCATAAAAACCAACATCGGCGGTCGGATCTGACCGTATAGACTTAAACCGTGGATAGTCAGCCCATAAGCTGCCAGCACACCAAAAATATCACTGAGGAGAAAAGATTGGTTGCGGTAGGCAAAATGCAGGGCACTTTTGCTACCTTCCGGTTTCAACTCAATAACGGCGCGTCTGGTTTTATAAAGACGGTAGGCTAGCCGCAAATTTTGCAGTTGAATCTCACTGCTAACAAATTGCTCATAAAACTGGGGAAACGCTCGGTTAAAGCGTTTTAGGAGTTCCAGGGTCGAAGATTTTAAACCAGAAGCCATTTTTGGGTTAAGACTCGCTCTTATTCGTCGCCAAGGGACTGGGACTGGGGGATAGGGGGAGGGGGAGCAGGGGGCAGGGGGACTTTCAAAGGCAGGGGGACTTTCAAAGGCAGGGGGACAAGGGGAGGACGAGCGCGAGTGCGTATTTTCCACTTCGCCCAAGCGCCCAAAGGAGGTCACGAACGTTGAAGCATGTGGCGTCCCCGCCCGTGGAACGTGTCCACTGGACTTGGGGGACAAGTGAAACAAGGGGACAAGGCAAATAATTCTTTTTTCCCAATGCCCAATGCCCTTCGGACGGCAGGTGCTCCACTTGGTCCGACACCAAGACCCTTCGGGTTCGGCAGTCCCCCATCGACGGGAACCGCGCCCGTCGGGGGCTGCCTCACCGCACTGCCTCCCCAATGCCCTTCGGACGGCAGGTGCTCCACTTGGTCCGACACCAAGACCCTTCGGGTTCGGCAGTCCCCCATCGACGGGAACCGCGCCCGTCGGGGGCTGCC
>NZ_JBPAOH010000289.1:0-4347 GCF_050875635.1 Tolypothrix sp. VBCCA 56010 | reverse complement strand
ACATTATATCGTCGCGTGTAGGGGCACGGCAGTGCCGTGCCCCTACGGGTGTACCTCACGTAACCGAGAATTGCTATATCAGCTTTTAATATCTAAACAAATAACAATGAAAGGACTTTGGTTAGAAAACAACCAACTACAACTTCGGACAAATATCCCCATTCCTCAACCACCACCAGGAGAAGCGCTGGTGCGCGTTTTGCGTGCGGGTATCTGTAACACTGACTTAGAATTGCTCAGAGGTTATTATCCCTACACCGGCATTTTAGGACACGAATTTGTCGGTGTCGTCGCCCAAGGACCAGAAAACTTAGTTAACAAGCGGGTAGTCGGAGAAATTAACGCCGTCTGTGGAAAGTGTCGCTTTTGTCGCAGCGGACAACCGACGCACTGTGAAAACCGCACCGTCTTGGGTATTGTCAACCGCAACGGCGCTTTTGCTGATTATCTCTGTTTGCCGATAGAAAATCTACATCCCGTGCCCGATAACGTGCCTACAGAAGTAGCAACATTTACCGAACCGATAGCCGCAGCCTTGGAAATTCAGCAGCAGATACCGTTAAGTGTAAATCAGCGCGTGCTAGTAGTGGGAGATGGGAAATTAGGGCAACTTGTAGCGCAAACACTCGCTTTGACAGGCTGCGATTTGTTAGCTGTCGGGCGTCATCGTGATAAACTTGCTAATTTAGAAGCACGAGGTATAAAAACTGGCTTTGTAGAAGCTGTTACAGACAGAGCTTTTGATATTTCTGTAGAGTGTACCGGCAATCCCGAAGGATTTGCGATCGCTCGTCGTGCTTTACGTCCGCGTGGTACATTAATACTCAAAAGTACCTACGCAGGCAACCTCAGTTTTGATGTTTCCTCTTTAGTAGTAGACGAAATCACCCTCATCGGTTCGCGTTGTGGTCCATTTCCTGCCGCACTCGACTTGCTAGCAGCAGAAAAAGTAGACGTACAACCTTTAATTCACGCTACCTATCCCCTTTCTGACGCGCTTGCCGCTTTTGAACAAGCTCAACGTAAAGGTGTTATGAAAGTGTTGTTAGAAATTAGTTAGTGGATAGTTGTTAGTGGATAGTTGTTGGTGGATAGTTGTTGGTGGATAGTTGTTGGTGGATAGTTGTTGGTGGATAGTTGTTGGTGGATAGTTGTTGGTGGATAGTAGATAATGCCAATGAAAGGAACCGACACCCTAGAAGGGTGCGGCTACACGTACAAAGCCCACCTCCGTGGGCTTAGTTTGTATAGCCCCAGGCTTCCAGCCTGAGGGCTTTCTGACAACCAACAACCAACACCCAACACCCAACACCCAACAACTATCAACTAACAACTATCAACTAACAACTATCAACCAACACCCAACAACCCCTAATAAAGCATCGGATTGGTTTTGGCTTGATAATCAAGACAATTTATTGCATCTTCTGTATTCGCAGCGCTGGGATGTACAGTGCATTTGAGACGGTAATCGTCGGTAAAAAATTGGCAGCCACTACAAGGGATTTGATGCATTTGCTTGGCTACACTGACACTATCTCGCGTTGTCGCCCAAAGACTCCAAACTACAAGAATAATTAATGTCCAAGCAGTAACAAAACAAATCGGCACTACAAACGGTTGAATAGTATGAATTAGGAAATAAAGTAGTTTTAGCACGAGCAATTCCAATCTAAACCTATAAATTAAGAGTGAGAAGTTATGAAGTTATGTTACTTCTCGCTCCTCACTCTTATCTCCTACTTAGGAAGTATAAATCAAATCGCCGCATGAAGACCTAGTGCTATACCAGTTACAAGCATTCCCAAAACGAGAAACGGTTGAGCGCTTGCTTGGTATTTCACGTCATTGTTTACTGGGTCACGTAGGAAATACATATCCTGGAAGGTGATTTGCGGGATGATTAGCAGTACGAGAATTGCTGCGTATAAATTTTCATGGATGCTGACGAGATAAGCTGCAATCAATCCTTGAAATAAATCAATCATCACTACACAAATCAAAGCAGCATTGGTGATGCCAAACATTACAGGTAATGATTGTAATCCTAATTGGCGATCGCCTTCGACACTCTTAAAATCGTTGACAATGGCAATACCTAATCCAGCTAAACTGTAGAACATTGTCAGAATGACAATAGTTAAATTCAGGTCGCCAAACAAAGCATGACCCGTACACCAAGGAAAGGTAATATAACTTGCACCCAAAGCATAACTACCTAACCAGCCGTTTTGTTTCAGCTTTAAAGGTGGGGCAGAATAGATATAGCCGACAAAAGAACCGATAATCGCGATCGTTGTAATTGTCGGAAATGGATTGCCAGCCCACTTATCTAAAGTAAAAGCGATTCCTAACCCTGCAATAAGTAATACCCATATCTGCGTGATTACCTGGGGTAGA
This sequence comes from Tolypothrix sp. VBCCA 56010, assembly GCF_050875635.1. Taxonomy (NCBI): domain Bacteria; kingdom Bacillati; phylum Cyanobacteriota; class Cyanophyceae; order Nostocales; family Tolypothrichaceae; genus Tolypothrix; species Tolypothrix sp. VBCCA 56010. The sequence continues at coordinate 1,947 of NZ_JBPAOH010000289.1, read as the reverse complement.
GAAATTGCGCCGGAAGGAATTGGACGGTAGGGTTCGTTGATGGCATCGATTTCGCGATCGTAATAATCGTTCATAATTTGTACGTAACCTGCCATCAAAGGTCCTGATAGCAACATACAAAGTCCTGCCTTCAAGACATTTTCCAGCGTCCAAGTATAGTTTCCACTTGAAGCCGCACCGCAAACTACACCCCAAATTAAGGGAATCCAGGTAATCGGCTTCATCAGTTGCAAGCGGATTTTCCATATCGAGGTTTCTCCTGCTGCTGCACCTTTCATGCCCAGGAGTTGCCTAGTTTTAGAACCGCTTTCAACAACAGCTTTAACTTCTTCGTCGGCATTAATTGCCTCAGCAGAATTAGAATTTGGGGTAATCGGAGTTGATTCAGACATAAAGCATATTGGTTAATTGGGCATTGGGCAATGGGCATTGGGCAATGGGCACGCTAGCATTGGGAATTGGGCAATTGTTTAATGGGCAATTGTTTAATTGTTTAATGGGCTAGGAATGAGAGATTTTTTCCATGCCCGATGCCCCATGCCCAATGCCCGATGCCCCATGCCCCATGCCCGATGCCCCATTCCCTAAAAAGAAATTATCAAATAATTATTCTGAAACTTTGCTCCAGCAACAGATTTGCCACTTAAAGCCGGAGGTAGAACAATATTGCGTCGTTGATCTCCGGCTTCTACAGTGACTTCCGGACCGAATTGAGTCAGCTTGACCTGTTTTTTATCGAATCCAGGCAAAAATAAGCGTACCTGACGACTTGGGACATCAATTTCAATTGGTTTGGGAGCCTGTACTGCTTGTGCTACAAAGTCGGGTAGGGCGTTTATCAGCGGTTGCCAATCGCCTGCTTTTAAGTCAGGAACAACACTAACTGGCAGGGGGGCAAATTCCGGCGACAAATTGGTGCCGATGTCGGAATTAACTAACAAAACACCGCCAACAGTTAAACCGACTTGTTGAGCGCTACCCCACAAATAACGGGCAGTGGCAACTTCTATCGGGTCTGGTGTAGTTACCAAAAAAGCCGCCATCCGCTTGGGGTCTGCAAGGGCAGCTTTACCCTTTTCCAGTAAATTATTTGCGGTGTTGGTGGGTTGAGCGAAATTATCTGCCGTCCAGTTGACGTTAAAAAAGGTACTAACTAGCGGTTGAATAAAAGGTGATTCAGAAATTGCCTTTCCTAAGTCGGAGTTGACAAATAATTGCCGAAATCGCCGCAGATACCAACTTAGAGACTCTGGCAAACCGAGCGATCGCAAAGTGGAAGAATCGCCTGTGCCATTGTATACTATGGCATCATATTTGCCGCTTTCATCGTACTGACGAATCGCATTCAATGCAAGGGCGCTGTCCATCCCTGGCAATACTGCCAGTTCTTGACCAAAAACCTCTTTGAGGATGGGTGTGCGAAGGTATTGCGCCTCAAGTTTTTTCACTTCTTCCCAACTGCGTTCTAGCAGTGCAGATGTTTGAAACTGCACGACTTGTAAATTGGGAGCGATTTCTTGGGGGTCTGCTGCTAAAGTCGTACCTAGGAGAATTGATAATTCTGGTTCTGCTAGTCCTGCTAGGAGTACCCGCTTTCCTTGGCTTGCTAATAACTTGGCGGCGGCGATCGCGCAAAAAGTACGAGCAGTGCCGCCTTTGCCCAAAAATGTCAATATCTGGGTCATTAGTTGATTCTCTTTTTACCGCCGTTTGTGTCAACTCCAACTTAGCACTCGGCAAATCATCCAACTTCTGCCTTGAAGTGCGATCGCAGAGGCTTCCGGACGAAGTTTCGAGCGGAAGAACTCTATCTTTAGACTTTCAGTTGCTGGAAGTTCTGTCTATTGGGTTGAGTCGATGGGGAGTATTATCTCCCGCACCTCTCATTTAGATCCGGACGTGCCCGTTTCCGTGCATCCGGCTCCCGATGTTCTTGTGACTTATGTC
>NZ_JBPAOH010000288.1:0-4433 GCF_050875635.1 Tolypothrix sp. VBCCA 56010 | reverse complement strand
CTAGTCCTAATTGTTGATAAAGTTCTCGGCTTTGTTGATGGTAATTTAGAGATTGTTCGTATTTACCCCAACCTTGATAAACCTTTCCTAGTTGAAAGTAGGCATATGCAATATTAATTTGGTCATCCAACTGCTGACGAATGACTAAATCTTGGTTTTCACACTCAATAGCTTGCTCATATTTGCCCCATTCTCGATAGCAATCACCAAGCCAGTACCACATATTAGCTACATTCTTGTCTCGTCCTAATTGTTGATAAAGTTCTTGGCTTTGTTGATAGTGATTTATAGCTTGTTCGTATTTACCCCAATTTTGATAAGCTCTGCCTATGTGATACAAAGCTAATGCTTCTTCTTGAGGTTTATTAATCTCTCTGCTAATAAGCAACATTCGCTGAAAAAAATCTAAAGCCTGCTCATATTTACCATGTAATCTATGGCAAACACCTCTATTTCTCCAAAAAATTAGGAAAGCCGATGGTTCAATATATCGAGCTAGCTTCTCAAAGCATTCTTGGTAATAGTCAATCGCCTTGTTAAATTGATTTTTTTCTTGATAACAGCCAGCTAGAGACCAAGCTATATAAACGCTGAGGTTACTATCTAATCTCTCATTTATTATCTCAAAAATCTCAAGAGCTTTATCATGTTTCTTTTCACGCATGTAAGACATTGCCGTGAGAAAAATTAATGCTTTTTGACAATCTTCATCAGCGCTATTATCCTGACGACTGGTTTCAAGAGCAGGTGTCATTTCCTCCCCTAGTTCTTGAAATAAATCCCTAATACTGCAAAATAGTGATGGCTCTAATTGATTAACAATTTCTGTAACACAATCAACCAATCCTACTGATTCGCCACAAGCCACATAAAGAATGGCAGTTTTTGCCTTAATACGAATTTCTTCAGACAGCGTTGAATTATTAGCTGCTTCTTTCAAGAAATCTATGACTTCATTTTTTTGATAAAACAGTTCTATTTTACGTAGCAGTCTTAGTATTTGCTTAATGCTATCATCCTCAAAATCAGCATTGATACTAAGATAGGTAAGGACTAATTTGTTAATTGGTTTTTTCCGAATAATAATGTTATTAACTTCAAATTCAGCAATAACTTGTCCGGCAAAAAGCAAATCTCTAAGCGGAAATTCTACTTCTATTAAGTTGTTTAGTAATTCATCCTCAGCCTTGAAATAGAGGATAATTGCATTATCAGATAAAGAATTTTTAATTTTAATTTCGCCATGTTGCAGCACAGGTTCATAATCTTCCAAAGTTTTGAACATTTTCTCCACGAGTTTTCTAACTTGTGTAGGAAAATGAATCCCGTAATACCCCAATGCCAGTAAAAGCGGCTCATTCCAGCGTGGCTCATAGAGATGTTTCTGAATAAGTTGCAAAATCTCACTTTGGTCATTATCCGCTATGTAACGAGCAGCAAAATACTCTTCAAACGTCAGGTGCATAAAGCCATAAACCCCAGGCGTTCGTTCAACAAATAAACCTGTGGTTTCCCGTACCTTCCGCAGAAACTCTTTTACTGCTTGACGCACCGAGTCTGATTCGAGTTGAGCATCATTTAGTTCCGCCAGTTTAGCAGCTAGTTTCTCCTCCACTTCCGCCTGCGTCACCAAACCGGAAGGTTTTTCCTCGTGCATCCAGTACGCAAGGGGCGCTAAAAGTTCTACTACCTCAGTTTCTTTTAACACCACCCTCGGCGCATCGGGTAACTTCTTACTAAGTTGCCAATCTTCAGTCAAAGTTTGCACCGCCAATTCATATAGCTTCACCCGACGATTAGGTAGGCGATCGCCATTGCGGTGAATCAGCGCCAAAATAGTTAACAGCAAGGGGTTCGCTGTCAACCGCTTCACACCCGAATTGTCTTTAATAGCCTGTAAAATGTCCTGCGCTTGCTCATCTCCTCTCTTTAGCCATTGCTCCTCGCTAGCATCTGGCTGCTGTGCTTTTTCAACTGTTCGACACCAGCGATACAGAAACCGCTCTGCCTGTTCGCCGTCCATGTCTTCAATGGTAAACTCCGCAAATCGACTGTTTAGTTGCACATCGCGATAACCAGCAATACGGCTAGTAATGACAAATTTGTTGGCGTAGAACTCATCGACAAACTGGTTAATACGTCCTACAATTTGTTTGCGGCTTTCTTGGTCAAATACCTCATCTAACCCATCCAGCAGTATCAAGCACTCTCCCTGACGCATTATATCCAACAGCAACGCTGCCACCTCAGTTCCCATTTCTCCCTGCGCTTGAAAATGAGGCTCCCACAGACGGTAGAACTGGCGCAGATATTCAACCAAAGTCAAATCTGGTTGTTGTTTTAATTTTTCTGCATAGTCAGCAATGCGGAAGAAAATTGGTAACAAAGTTTTACCTAACTCCTTCTTCTTTTTATCCTTATCTGCATTCTCGTCATCAACAATGACTGTTTCCAAATTGTCTCTTTTCGCAATTGCAAAATGCAGTGCTAAATAACGTAGCAAGGTAGTTTTTCCCGCACCAGGAGCGCCTAAAATTACGCTATAACAATTTTCCCGCACCACCTCGGATAAATCTACTATTTGCGTAACCGTTTTAGTACTGGAAACTGATATTGATTCTTCGCGTAGTGGTTCATAATAACAGGGTTCATCCCAATCATCGAGGTTGACACCCATCCCCTTCAAGCTACTGTTGTTACTATATCCCCGCACAGCTACCGTCTCAAGTTCGCGTTGACTGCGCTCAGAAGTATCTATAACTTGTTGTCGCCATTGTGCTTTGAGGGAAACATAAATTTGGTCGATAAAAATATCAACTTGGCGATTTATTTGCATCACGCCACTCATTTTTAGATACGAATTTTCGGCAATTAGCCACTCTAAATAGGGATAAAGTAAAGGATTGCGTGTTTCAAACTGCACTACCTTTTCTCGCCAATCCCAAAAATCCGGTGCGCGGTGACGAAATTCATCTAAAAAATCAGCTTTATTTAGCCAATAAATTATTATTAAATCTTTCCCAAATAGCTCTTCTCTTCCTAAATTCAACCGCTGCATTTCTTTTACCAAGCGCGGTGTAGGTAATTGGTCAATTCCAAATGCCATTACCAATTTACGCACTGTTTGACCATTTTGTAGCTTATTATCATCTAAGCTATACAGAAAATTATGGAATGAGTTTTCGCTATAAAAAAAGTTATAAAATTCCAAATTCTCTTCGCTGGTTGCTAAACTTTCCTTGAGCTTTTCCACTGCTACATGTTGGGGACTACTCTCCGGTGCGATCGCTTTGCTGTTTGTCTGTAACTTGCTACTTTGAATCAGCCTTTGCATTGTATTGCAATTACTAACGCTCTCTTGCTAACGTAATATTTTATACTGCTTTTCTACCAGATTGCTCCAGCCAACAGTCACAGATTCAGAAATAAATTCGCCACTCCAATCTGGGTTGAAGCGATAAACGGCTACACGGTCGGTGTTGAGTAGCGATCGCACTTCTTTTGTGGATGTAGTGAAAATCGCTTCAATGTCTGGGGATTGTCTGATTTTATCAATAATTTTGGCAACAGCGCGATCGCAGGCAATTTTTTCTCTGACTTGTGCAGTAGTGATTTTTACTAATGTGTCTTGGTCTGAAGCTTGGCGTATTTGCGTTGCCATATCTTGCAACTGCCGTCGCCAACTTTTGAAATGCTGTTCAACAACGTTTAATTCGACCAATATTTGATTATTATCTATATTATTGCTTGCATTGTTATTTTCTAAATTTTTAGCATCAACAGCATGATGACCGTTTTCTTTGTTTTCTGGAAATAAATTTGTCATTTTATATACCGGAAAATTTGCTAATGATAAATCTTTACTACTAAATTTGTATACTTGGTAATCAATTGTTTTAATGTTATGACTAATTGTTCGGGATTTATCGGTTTAGAAAGATAAGCATCTGCTCCTAACAAAGTGCCCCACATTTTATCGACATCACTATCTTTAGTGGAGCAAAAAACTACAGGTATTTTGCTAGTAATGGGATTATTTTTCAACTCTCGGCAAATTTCAAAGCCGCTTTTACCAGGCAAAATTACGTCGAGAAATATTAAATCTGGTTGATTGTGATTTAATTTTTCCTGAGCTTCTTCACTGCTTGTGGCACTAATCACAGAAAAACCTGCCTGTTGCAAGTAACCGCTGAGGATTTTCATATCGGTCAAACCGTCCTCAACTACTAAAACAGTATTCATGGTAATTACCTAATAATGAATTGTGTATTTATAAACACTTGCAAGTTTTTGACTTTATCTAATTTTGATTCATCGTTTTTAAATTTGGCGAGCGTGAAAGTACTTAGGCTTCACGATTTTGCCATTAAAAATAAAAAAAATACTTAGTTAAAATACATAATCTTTTTATCTGTATTCTTTAAAATCCAAGT
>NZ_JBPAOH010000287.1:0-4520 GCF_050875635.1 Tolypothrix sp. VBCCA 56010 | reverse complement strand
TGTTCCGTAGTCATCCCACAACCCCGCCAATAAATAAATGTCTGGTTTAGGATTTAAGTTTCTCGGTACTCCTGAGGGAGCTTCAATGGTAAAACTGTAACGATCCAGGAAGTTAAAAGGATTTCTTTTTAACTCATGTAAACCTACACCTGACGCATTGTCTGCATAGCCAGTCGTCACATCAATGGGAACTTTATCTGTTTCAAAACGCTTAACTTCACCTCCTGCAAAAGAGTACGTAACTATAGCTTGTTTTTTCTCGTTGCAATAAGACATAAACTAGTAAACTTTAAAAGTTGCGTTAATAGCTGAAAATATATTTTGAATGTCTGCAATCGATTTTTTCTCAATCCAAGTTGCAACTAAACCAAAGTATCCCCGGAAATTATTGTTAACGGCTCTACCCAATCTGCCATTACTTCCAGTGCTTAAAGAGTCTGCATTAGTATTTGCGCCAACTTTTACCCCATTCTTCCAAATTTCTTTACCTCTACTATTGTTGCTAACTATCCAAATAGTAGATTTAAAACCATTGGTGTAACCCTCATTTTAAACATTTAAATCATTACCAAACTGTGCAAGCGTGAAAGTCGTATTATCACGGTAGCCAACGTGTAACGCTTGATTAGTTCCCCCGTTATCTTGACCGAACATGTAAGTTTGACTGGTAGTTTCTCTTGCCTCCACAATAGCAATAGTGTAGAGTTTACCAGCTAAATAATTTAAGTCTGTGTTATAGAAGCTGTTGCCATTAAAGTACACTCCAGGTAACGATCCAAAAATATTAGACTTGTAAACGCCCTGTTGGTTAGAATCATTCTGTGTAGCATGTTTCAAACTTGCAGTATCGTTCCAAATGGATACTTTACTATAGCAATCCTAAATCATTTGTGAAAAATGACACTCGACGATATGCTAAGTATAAGCGGTATCATGCATGGTATATTTTAGAGCGATGGAAGAGTTGATAGATTTTATCCAAGGGAATCCAGACCCAAGAGAATTAAAGCGAGCGCTAGCCGTACAGATGGTGATGCAAAACTATATTTATTCAGACATAGGAAAGATTTTGGGTGTGTCTGTAGGCTTTGTCAATAAATGGAAATATATTTTTGTTGAACAGGGCATTACAGGTCTGTTGCTCAAGCACAAAGGGTCGAAAGGCTATCTTAATTGCGTGCAACGGTCTTGCGTAATTGAGTGGCTCAAGCATAAGAATTATTGGCATTTAGCAGAACTAAAAGAATACATAGAAGACACTTTTGGTGTGGTGTTCGAGTCAAATCAAAGTTACTATGAACTGTTTAAACAGGCGTCTATAAGTTGGAAAAAGACGCAAAAAAAGAATCCAAACAAAGACCCAGAATTAGTTGGGAAAAAAAACAGAAATAATTGCATGGCTAGATGCTCATCAACGTAAAATTGTATCTGGTGAGATGGTTGTACTTTTTGAGGATGAGTGTCATCTGTTGTGGGGAGATATCTGCGGTTACGTATGGGGCAATACTTCTGAAAGAATTGAAGTACCAGTTAGAAATGAGAAACAAAGACAAACGTACTTTGGCGCCCTTTACTATTACACTCAAGAATTTCTCATTAAACCTTACGAAAAAGGGAACTCGCAGTGCGCGCGAGCATTTCTTGAATATTTACTCACTCAGTATCCTAAAAGTCGTATTACGTTGATTTGGGATGGTGCCAGTTATCATCGTTCTGCCGAAATTCGAGAATACTTAAACTTAGTAAACAAAGGTCTTGCTCAAGACGAATGGAAAATTACTTGTATCCGCTTCGCCCCAAACGCTCCAGAACAAAATCCAGTGGAAGATATTTGGTTACAAGCGAAAAAGTTTGTTAGGGAATTTTATCATTTGTGTAACTCTTTTACTTCGGTTAAGAGATTATTTAAACTTGTCACTCACCATCAAATTTTTAATTTTCAGAAAATATTTATGTATGATTCATTTTCACGAATGATTTAGGATTGCTATATCGCTCAAAGCATTGATATCTAAAGCGTAAAACTTTTGAACTAAATTATCAGTGGGTAAGTTTAACGGATATTTAATTGATATGTGGTTAGTAGGAATTGAGAACCAACCGTTACTAGAATCCAAATAAATTAATTTAGTTGAGTATTCATTGTCAAGTAACTCTACTTCTTGCGATTGTGTTAAACTAGCTCCATTAATTTTATCAAACCCTGATAATTTAACTTGATTATTAGGGTTAAGGCGTTTAAGTTCTATTTCATCTCCTTCAACAAGAGTACTAAAAAAAGTGACAATAATATTATTAGGTGTTGCTATGAGAGTTTTATTATTTGCTGACAACTCAAAGTCAGATTGTTTTTGATACCACTTGGCACTAGCACCACCATTGCTACCAGTGCTACCACTACTACTAGAAACTACTTTAGAGGCTAAAGTGTGTTTATATGCTTTATCGGTTCCATCTTGTAAAAGTAACTTATCGTTAGGATCGAGATTTGATTTGTAGGGATAGTCTTTAATTTCCATTTAAAAGTTGTTAGGAGTTAAATCTGTATCTGTCAAGAAAAAAAATTGACAGACTATAGTTTTTTGACGATATATTCTCAAATTGCGAGTTATAAAGTTAATTCGCCAAGCAAACAACTTTAATTTCGAGTACAGTAGGGAATTATCGTAAGTGATTGTTTGTCCTTGAGGGTCTGTAATTTTTTGTCCTTGAGGGTCGTTAAGACTTCCGGAAAACTCTTCTAACAACTTAAGAAATAAAGCTGCTAGTAATTGTTCGGCACGGTTCTCAGCATCAGGGGTTAATCCGGGCAAGTCAGATTTATAAATTGTTAAAGTCTCGTTGTTTTGAGTTGCACTTTCACCAAAGCACTGTGCAAGCGTTAAATTAATAGTCATCTGGATCGATACCAGAAGCGGTTTCTAAGTTCTCTAACCCAACGGTAAAGTTAGCTTGCTTGTACTCTTGATCGTTGCGAAACACAATAGCCTACTAACCAGTTTCGATTGTAATTTGTAAGTCTGGGTTGGTTTCTTGTGCGGTTTTGTTTAAAACCTGTTTAGCTTTAGCGAATATTGCTACAAACAGTTGCTCTGCTCTGTTATCAGCTGCAACGGTTAAGCCGACTGCTTGTAAGTCTGATTTTTTGATAACTAGTACAATACGGCGGAAATTAGGTATCCATTAAACAGCTAAAACCTTGCCTTTATAAGTCCACTTAAATGGTTTTGCCTGATTTGCGATTAAAGTAGTCGATAAAATGCAAGATGCGAGTTTTAAGGTTATCTTTACTGGAAAAGCTTGCACGCTTGAGCAACTTACGCATTAGGATACTAAACCAAATCTCAATTTGATTCAGCCAAGAAGAATGTTTGGGGGTGTAATTGAAAACAATCTTATGTGTTGGGTCGCTTAAAAATGCTGCACGCGATCGCATTGATTTGAGAATACCGCTTTGGCCTTTGACACCGAGGTCGATATTTAACCCTTCTTTTTCTGCAACCAGACGAACTAAGGATTCAGATTGATGGATGTTGAGACAATCCATAATTAAATGCCATTTTTTGGCATCAGGGTCGCTCTCAACCATTTTACGGATATTTTGGGCAAAGTCTTCTTCAGTCCTGGTATCTGGTGCAAGTTGGATGGATGATTTGACCAGTGACGACATTGAAATTGGCGATTAAAGCTTGTGTTCCATGACGGATATACTCAAATTCTTGTCGTTTAACTTTTCCCGGTCGTAATGGTAAGTCTTTATATAGACGTTCAATTGCCTGAATACCAGTCATTTCATCAGTACACACTGTTCGTTCTCCAAGGACATCACGTTCTATAGCAGTTGTGTATAAATCAGTAATGTTGTGAACTTTAGTATCAAATTCTTCATCAACGGGGGGGGGTCAACCAGTACCGCTTCTGGTGTGGCTTAATTTCGGCCTCTTCTAATAGTCGTCCGACATGACGTGGAGATATTCTTTCGACGATACCCTGTTTTACCATTTCCTCCGCAAGTTCTCCTACAGTCCAATGGCTGATAGGTCGTCCATAATCCTCTGGTTCTGCACACGCCAAGGCAAATAAATCGACTACTTGCTCGATACTAAATTTTGTAGGCGCACCACTACGTTCTGAGTCTTGTAATCTCTCAATTACTGGTAACGATCGCTCGCTTAACTCTAACCATCGATCTCGCCATCTACGAGCCATTACTCGGTTGACGTTCAATTCTCGCCCAATTTCACGATTATTTTTTCCTTCATCTGCCAGCAAGATAATTTTGGCTCTCAATACGATTTGTTGTTGTGCGCTATGGCGATTTGTGAGTTTTTCTAATTCTAAGCGATCGCACTCACTTAGGGTTAAGGATTTTGGAGCTAATTGTGCCACCTCTTTGTTCCTTGCCTTCTGCTCTTATTAACCCAAGTTGCGGGTTATCAAATTCTAGGTTTTTGCATCCGTCGATTCATGCGATCGCGAAACGATGACTTGTTAGTTCGCGCACCACAAGTTGGGGTTGC
>NZ_JBPAOH010000286.1:0-4527 GCF_050875635.1 Tolypothrix sp. VBCCA 56010 | reverse complement strand
ATAGTGTAGCAACAATAACCGTGTATTACCAGGAGCAAAAAGCAACTTGCATTAGATAGCTCTCGAGACTGCTTCTACCGCGTAATACATGGATGGTCACACCAGACCTTATATGCTGCACTGTCCTCGCGATCGCTTGCAATCAAAGGTTCGGTTGCAGCATGATGTTAAACATAGCTACAATATCCCCAAAGCTCATTGGACTTAGTGCAATATGAACACACCGTCGGGATACCCAAAGGTCGTTTCTCATCCGTTCGGTGGTTTGGGAATTCAAACCCGTCGTGTCGGCTTCACCTTTGAGTTGAGTTTTAATTCGGCAACCAGAATCAGACGTGCTGCTGGGGATAGGGCTTTCACCCGATCCACTGAGAAGCGTTTTCTTCCCCTGGTTATCTTGTGTTACAAGGGCGTACCGAAAGACACTTGGCTGACGAGGATCTCATCAGCCTCCTCTGGAGTCTGCGAACCGCTTTGACATCACCACGAGCTGAGGCTTTGTAGATTCGATGACTGCAACTTGTAAACACGCTTCTCTAGCTTGCGCCAGTTAATGTGTCTCGATTCCACCGTCGATTTTTCACCAACTACTTTCCTTATAGGTTTTTCCTGAAGGGGAATGAATCCTTCTGGAGTCAGGTCAGACCTTTTTGGTAGTAGGTCGGTAAATTGTCGCGTTTTAGACTTATTCATTGCTACTGACAACCCTACATTCCAAATCCGAAGTGAGTCTGTCAGCATATCCTCACCATTACAGTCAGGCATTCGCTTTTGACCGTCGCTTTCCGAGTCTCCGGCTTTGCTCAATCGAACCTACTCGTTACATGCGGTTAACACCTGCTCAGTCTCGACCACCACCAGAGTAAACGCTGTTGTTAATTCGTTGCGAATAACCATTGTTTTCAACCGTTAGAGTGATGCTATCCGCCGGGTTTATCGGGAGTGCTTGCTGGTCAAGGTATCATTTGCCAGCCCCCTATCCTGTGCCTTTTGGTTCTTTGCGTATACAGCGCCGGGCGAGCGCACTCTTAGTGGTGACGACGGTTCAGATGCATCTTCGCACTTCGCTACTCATAGGTTCTTGCTTGAAGAGAATCGGCTTGGGCTGCTAGTTCTTACTCGTTTTCACCCCGATGCGCTCCCATTGATGCTTAGTCGCTACTAAGCAAAGTCGAGCAGTACGCGCTGCACCTGCGGGGAGGGAATTCTCTTTTGTACTCTCGGATTTCCTTGGAGTCACCCTCATGGTTATTCAGTTGTCATCTGTGAGAGATTAAAGTGCGAACTCCACCCCGAATGGGTTATCTCACAAAAGCCAGTCATCCCTGAGTATTACTACTCATTTCGACTGAACGAATCGCACTATCCCATCCATTCAGAAGCGTCTTTTTCCCTTGATGTCTTGACTGATTTTACGCACGGCTAGAAGTTTTGCCGACCGAGAACTCATTAACAATCGCTCTTTGTCTGTGAACTGTTTTCACATCACCACGTTGAGAGGCTCGATAAATGCGATGAGTGCATTTTGTACACCCGTCGTTCCAGCTTGCGCCAGTTGATGGATGCCCATGTTTCCGTAGTCTTTAAACTCGTATAAACCATATTTTATGCTACTTATTCCTTTATCTTCCCAATCACCGTGAGTACGTCTGCATATCCCTTGTATTACATAAGGGCATAATCGCTTCTTAACTCAATCTCTCCCACTCGTTGTATCCGGTTAGTACCTACTTGGAGAATCGACCTCACCAAGAACGTTAGCTCTTGTTAATTCGTTCCGACTGACCATTCTTTATGCCCTTAGAGTGATGCTCTCCACCTGGTTTATTGAAAGTGCAAATTGGTCAACGTTATACTTGCCAACTCCTTACCCTTTGCCTTTTGGCTCCAGTATTGTTCAGCCTTATTACACTGGTTGTTTCTTAAGATGCTTTAAACACACCTTCAAGCTTTCGCTTTTACTCATAGGCATTTTGCTCGATGCGTACCAGTTTTAGGCTACCAGCACTAACACCTTTCATCCCCGCTTTACGGATTGATGACTAGTCGCGTTGCCTTTGGGGAAGTGCTTTCACCGCTGCACTTGCGGGGTAGGATTTACACCTACATGGTCAGTCAGTTGTCTTGGCGAAGCCTCTCCCTTTGGGAGAAGGTTCTATTAGGATTTCTCCTATTATTTAGCCCTGCGCCTAATCCCTGAGTATTGCTACACATTTGTCGGCAACGAATCACACACGTTTTCTAACAGTGGCAGCTTTGCGGGGGAAGCTTAAGAGCGGAAACGTGCCTTCGCTATGCGCCTGTCCCTCAGTAGTTTTCGGCGTTTTTCCTTATAAACATTAACTGCGGTTAGAGAATCATTTTTACTTAGTACATCTGATACTAATGATTCTCTTACTGTGGAACAGTCAAAAGAAGCGCGAATCATGAGTATTTTCTATTAGGGCAACAGTACTATAAAATTCGCTTTCAGCAACAGAGGTTAAGGGAGTTGTAATCTTAACTACCGTCTCCCAGTTGCCCTCAGGATCGTAAATCTCGATGTATATGTCGTAATTAAGGACTTTTGACCTACCAATTCGTCGTTGTCCAATAACCTCAAAGTCGCCACTAAAAGAGCGATAAATTTTTTGCCAAGTCTTGGGAATGGCTATATATGCAGTATGGTTAGCCTGAAAAGTAAACAGAGATAACTGTTCTGATGATTGATGCATAATTTATATTCCAGAGTTTTTAAAATTGAGCTGCTTGTGATTAAGCAGCTTTTTTATTCCCGTCTGGGTTCAATGTGTTGTGTTAATAGTTCCCAAACGGAAGTAGAGTTACTTACTCATAATTTCTCGGTACACGGCTTGGTCAAAAACCAGACATGGCAATCAGAAACTCAGTCAATCCGAAATGTTTTTCTTTCCACCAACTTTCACGCAAACAGCCAATTAACCAGCCGTTGGGGTTAGGTATTTTTGGTTCACCTTTAGAATCGGTTTCGTGACCACCTTTTTTAACAAAATACTCTAAAGCTGGTTTAAGTTCTGTCTCTAAATCGTGTAGAAATAGCTCCGAGGTATTTTTATGAGCGGGATTGAAGTAAATGCCATATTCAGCACAAAGGTTTTGTGAACGGATTAAGCAGGTACGTAAGTACCCGTAGTTCAATCAACTTGATAAAAGCCGCCCAGTGCCTAGATAGTTTTGGGGGGCTTTTTAATTTTTTATCCTTGAGAAAACGAGCGTGCGATCGCGCTTAACTGCTGCATCATCTCTGGCTCCTCTTGCACATGGTTGTGGTTTTGACATCAATTTTTCCAGGTGCAAGATATGAGTATAACAGTTCTGGAATTGTTAAGAAAGATCCGGGTAATGCATAGCCTATAAGTGGGCGGGGTTATTGACAATTTATTGTAGTAATGCGTTTCTTCTAGGAGTCTAACTCCGCGCCTTTGCGCCTTTGCGCCTTTGCTTTCTCCTAACTCCTGACTATTGACCGGATGTGATTGGCAACTGCATCCGGCTGCTCTAACATTGCCAAATGTCCGCAATCAGGAATTTCAATAACATTGTCACCACAATATTGGAACAGAGAATGAAAGCTAGCTAAATGGCGAACATACTTCGGTTCCATAATTTTATCTTCCGCACCAGCTAAGAAATAAACTGGTTGTTTAATTTTGGATACCAACTGGGGTAAGCGGTTAATTTCTTCCTCAGTTGTTGAGTCTAGCAGCGTTCCTAGAGCAGCTTCCGGGTCAGCCACAACAAAATCAATCACCCTTTGACGTGCCCAAAAGCGATCCAAAGGACGTGCCACAGTATCTCTAGTAAACAGTAAATCAATCAAAGGTACTTGGCACAGCCACCTCGGACGGATTTGCAATAATCTCTGACCTGTTGAGCGAAACTGCTCAAAAGCTTCTTTGAGATAAATTCCACCACCTGCGTTAATACAGATGACACCCTTAACGCGATCAAGCATTTGTGCCGCACCCCAAAGAGCGATCGTGCCTCCCAAAGAATGACCAATTAGCCAAGCACTGCTAATATTCATCTGTCGCAGAAGAAGTGCTAAATCCTGAGCATAAGCAGCTGGAGTATAAACAGAATCGAACGGATAGCCAACTTGACAACGGTCATTGTCAGTTAGGCTCAAACTAGATGTGTCTTCGCGACTAAAATCAATTTTTGCCTCAGGCTGGGACTCACCAAACCCACGCAAATCATAAGACAGGCACTGGAAATCAACTGATAAGTGAGAAATCACAGGTTGCCAGTATCCACGGCTATTGAGCCAACCGTGGATAAAAACTAAAGCATGGGGGTAGGTCGTGGGAGCCGTTAGCTCGTATGCGTGTGGAACGCCCAATATTTCAATTTTTGCCATAATTCCATCGTACCCTTAAGGGCGGGCGCGACTAAATACGAGCGAGTTAGTAGGAGCGTGGTTGGTGGATAGTGGTTGGTCAGGACTTACGCAACTGGCACATTTATCTAAAAACTGTCACATTGACTTACTTTTGCTCTAACGCTTAG
>NZ_JBPAOH010000285.1:0-4577 GCF_050875635.1 Tolypothrix sp. VBCCA 56010 | reverse complement strand
AGGGAGGGCTTGCACCTCCATCCTGTCTGGAGTTCAACCCAAAGGGGGTTGGAGTGATTATTTACGGACTTAACCGTGATTCCTCACTCAACGAATCGCACTTCGACTCGGAGTTCATCTTCAAAAAACCAAGTGGAAAAATTATCTTCAAACTTCACCACCACACCGACACCGCTAGCATCAGTCATTTTGAAGCTTTGGATGACACCGACTTGTCCTAGCCTTTTGACCACAGGAGGAGACACGCGATCGCGCAAACGAAAGACTTTAACCTTTTGTCCGATTTCCATGCCTATTTACAATGCAATAAACCACTGATCAGTGTAGCTGAATCCGTGACTCAGGGGGAGTAGTTATGTGAAGTGCGTTGTGCTTTCCAATCAACCCTCCACCAGAGCGTAGTTGCGCTCAATCGCGACTCAATACACTACTCACCACGCTCCAACCAACTTCTGACCCAGACTCAGGGAGCGCCGCAAGCCCCTAAATTCTATTTATGGGTAAGGCGAATTCATTCGTCGTGAATAAACTTGCATTTATTTATTCACCATAATATAGTACTCATATGATAACAATAAACTACGAATACAAACTTAAACCAAACGCGCAGCAAATAGAGATTTTTGAAGCGTGGCTTGATGCCTGTAAAAAAGTCTATAACTTTGCGCTGCGAGAACGTAAGGATTGGGTTAATTCTCGCAAGTCTACTGTTAATTCATGCAGTCTAGTTTCTGAATACATAATTCCTGCGGATGCGCCAAGACCTACCTATGCTTCTCAGTGTAAAGCCTTAACTTCAGCCAAGAAGGTTTATCCCGAACTTCAGCTACCACACATTCACGTTTTGCAGCAAACTCTAAGACAGTTAGAATCTGCGTTTGTAGCAATGTGGGAACGCTCGTCAGGATTCCCTAGATTCAAAAATAAGATGCGTTCTTTCGTCTATCCAGATATTAAACAGAGCGCAGTGGAATCGGGAAGAGTTAAGCTCCCAAAAATCGGTTGGGTGAAGATGAAAATGTCTCGTCCATTACCCGAAGGCTTTATTTTGAAGCAGATTAGAGTGGTTAAGAAAGCATCTGGGTATTTTGCTATGCTCACTTATCAATTGAGTGTACAAGTAGCCAATGTCCCAGTTCACGGACATTTTCTAGGGGTAGATATTGGACTAGACAAATACTTAGCTACAAGTGATGGGGAATTAGTTTCTAGACCTCGATTCTTCAGGGCACTTCACCGCGAGTTGAAATTACTGGTGTGACTCGTTTCCTCAAAAACGGAGGCAATCTTTGCCCAAGTGTAGAGGAATCAAGGAAACTAACCTCTCGTATTGGTTAGAACGAACCTTGAAAACTTGATAACCATGAGGGTGTAATTCCCTCCCCACAAGTGCAGTGGTGACAGCATCACCCCCACAAATGAGAATAGCAACCTCAATCGTGAAACGGGGTGAAAAGGAGGTAACTGGTAGCCTAAACTGGAATCCCTTCGAGCAAGAGCCTATGAGTAACGAAAGTGAAGGTGTGGTTGAACTATCGTTATCAACAACCAGTGTAAAGGCTGACACACTGGAGCCAAAAGGCAAAGGATAGGGAGTTGGCGTTTCAGTAAGCGACCAACAAGCACTTCCCAAAAACCCGGTAGAGAGCATCGCTCTAAAGGCTCAAACAATGGTTATCAGGAACGAGATAACCTCTATATTTCTCTCAGGAAAGGTCGATACCTGAGTAGGTGCTAACCAGATGAATACAGAGGAAGGATTGAATCAGAAGCCAACGCCCTCTTGTAATGAGGGGGATACGCTGACAGATTTACGAAGATTTGGAAGATATAGGCTCAAATAGCAATCAATATGTCTAATACAGAGTCAAATAAGGCGACTGTGGAATGGAAAGACATCTCTTGGCGAAAAGTTGAGAGGATTGTCTTCAAGTTGCAAAAGCGCATATATCAAGCATCTCAACGTGGAGACGTTCGGGCAGTCCGCAGGCTTCAGAAAACCTTGATGAAATCTTGGTCAGCTAAGGTCTTAGCCGTGCGAAGGGTAACTCAGGATAATCAGGGCAAGAAAACTGCCGGAGTTGACGGGGTGAAAAGTCTAACCCCAAAACAAAGGTTAGAACTTGTAGACCAACTGAGGTTAAACCGAAAAGCCAAGCCAACCAGAAGGGTTTGGATACCCAAGCCAGGAAGGGAGGAAAAACGCCCACTAGGGATACCTACAATACACGACAGGGCAACCCAAGCCCTAGCAAAAGCTGCCTTAGAGCCGGAATGGGAAGCTAAATTCGAGCCAAATTCGTTCGGATTTCGACCAGGACGCTCATGCCATGATGCGGTTGAGCAGATATTCCAAGCAATTAAGCAGAAAGCCAAATATGTGCTAGATGCCGATATTGCCAAATGCTTTGACCAAATTGACCACAAGGCGCTATTAGAAAAACTAAATACATTCCCCACTTTACTTCGACAAATCAAGGCATGGTTAAAAGCGGGGGTGATTGATTGGAGCAGATACGCCAATCGCAATAAAAGCCGAACAGTTGACCCAAATTTTAAGGGTACACCGCAAGGAGGGGTAATTTCTCCTCTCCTTGCCAACATCGCCCTACACGGTATGGAAACAGTAATACTAGGGGCATTTCCCAAAAGAAACGCTCCCAGTGTCATCAGATATGCAGACGATTTCGTTGTGCTGCATGAAAACCTTACCGTTGTTCAACAAAGTCAACAAATAGTAGCCGAATGGTTGAAAGGCATGGGTTTGGAACTGAAACCCAGTAAAACACGAATCTCACATACCCTACACAAGTATGAAGGAAACGTGGGATTTGACTTCCTTGGATTCAACATCAGACAACATCCAGTTGGTAAATATCAGACTGGTAGGGTAACAGGAAAACCACTGGGATTTAAGACCATCATCACTCCAAGTAAGGAAAAGTTAAAAGCCCACACAGATGATATAGGAATCATCATTAGGCAAAATAAATCAGCCTCTCAAGCTGAATTAATTGCAAGAATTAACCCAATCATTAGGGGATGGTCAAACTACTATTCCTCCGTCGTGAGCAAGGCATTCTATTCAAAAGCAGATGCCATAACTTATCATCAACTCCGAACTTGGGCAGACCACCGTCATCCCTATAAATCAAAAACATGGGTATCCAAAAGATACTGGCACAGTATAGGGACTAGAAACTGGGTATTTGCGACAAGAAATGAAGAAGGAATGCAACTCCTTTGCCATGCAGATACTCCCATAAAGAGGCACGTTCAAATACAAAGAGAGCGCAGCCCATATGACGGTGACTGGGTTTACTGGAGTAATAGACGAGGAAATTACCCCGGAACTCCGAGAGCAGTAGCCGCCCTTATAAAATCTCAAAATGGTAAATGCTCTCACTGCGGTCAGTACTTCACATCAGATTCTCTCACTGAAGTACATCACAAGGACATGAATCGTAAAAACAATAAGAAAGAGAATCTGACACTGGTACATAGACACTGCCACGATGTCATCCACGGCGTAGGGAAGAAAGTGTTAGAAGAAGGATGGCTTGATGAACACCCTTTCTAACCCCCTAAGCCCAATAAGGGTAAGATGTATGTGTGACAAACACCAAGTCTTTGAGGAGCCGTGTGAGTCGAAAGATTCACGCACGGTTTTGAAGACCAGTGCAGGTGGTGACACTCGTACTGAGTTCAACCAACGAAGATTAAAGCACAAGAAGAAAGCTTCTAGTAATTGGCTGAAACTTCAGAACAAGATAGCTAGAATTCATCAAAAAATTAACGATACCCGAAAAGACTGGCATTTCAAACTAGCTCATTATCTTTGCGATCAAGCCGGAGCAATATTCGTTGAGGATATTAATTTTAAAGCTTGGGCAAAAGGGTTATTTGGAAAACATACACTTGATGCTGCCTACGGACAATTCTTCAATATTTTGTCCTATATTTGTTGGAAGCGAGATGTATTCTTTCTCAAAGTCGATAAAAACTATACAAGTCAAATTTGCCCTAACTGCGGTACGCACACAGGTAAGAAAGGCTTGAGCGAAAGAATTCACCGCTGCTTTCACTGCGGCTATACAACTAATAGAGACGTAGCGGCAGCTCAGGTAATCAAAAATCGCGGTATCCTCGCTGTCGGACAGCCAGTGGGGGGGCAAATTGCTTCTGGAGGAGTTCTGTCGGGGGCGCTTTAATGTCTAGATAAGATCCTGTGAGAGAAGAATCCCCCGTATTCTATGCGTGGGGAGTGTCAATTGTTTGGAGTGGTTGTGGCGAAAGCGCAATGACTTCTTTATTGGTGCGAATCTGACAATTTATTTTAGTCGTCAGCAGTTGCGAAATCGAGATTTCCGTGGTCCGGACTTTTTCTTAGTGCGAGACACCGAAAAACGACCCCGCAATTCTTGGGTAGTTTGGGAGGAAGATGGACGTTATCCAGACTTGATTATTGAATTACTTTCAGTAAACCAAAAAGTTTTCTCCTCAGGGCGATCGCTAAAAAATTTTGTAGTAGATGATACTTTTTATTCAGCAAATATTGAACCAGCAAGACTAGGATT
>NZ_JBPAOH010000284.1:0-4779 GCF_050875635.1 Tolypothrix sp. VBCCA 56010 | reverse complement strand
TTTGCAAAGGGGGGGGAAGCGTTTCGCGCTTCCACCACTTTGAAGTGCGCGATCGCATTCAGTAGTAAATTTGTATTCCATAACCCGCAACTTGGGTTACTACTTAATTACGCTTACCCCGCCCACTATAAGGTACATCCAACAAATCAACCGCCCGTTTCTTCGCCGCTTCCCCACGCCTATCGTACTTACTCGTAGTGCTTGGCGACGCATGACCCGCCAAATGGGATACAGTGACAATATCTGCCCCTGCATCTAATAAATTACCAATAAAAGTTCTTCTAAAATCGTGCGGCGTAAACCCCTCCACACCCGCACGTTCCCCACGCCGTTGCAAAGCCCGCAACACCCCTTGCTCGCTCATGCGTCTTGGTATAATTTTATGTCCCTTATCCAACGGATAAAACAACGGTCCCGCCTCTTTCCCCCTGATAACCAACCAATCTTGCACAGCCCGTACACTAGCTAATGGTAAGTATACAATTCGCTCAGAGCGCCCCTTGGCTTCACGTATAGTCAGCGATCGACTGCGCGGCTTAAAATCGGTCAAATCAAGGTGCGCGATTTCACTACGGCGCAACCCCACCGTCAAAACCCCCAGCAGCGCCGCATCCCTCGCCCCCAAATTTGAGTTATCCCGTATACAATCATCCCATAATGCAGTAATTTCTTCTGCATCGAGCGATCGCCCTTTCAGTAAACTCTTCCCCCGCACAGATTCAATATCAGCCGCTCGTCCATACTCATCCGTGGACATCAACCCCAACCGCCATGCCTCTTTTAGCGTTCGCCGCAACGCACATAACATCTTGTTCGCCATCGCCGGACTGTATTTTTCCATCAACACAGCACGTACCGCAGCCGTGTGTTGGTATCTTAGTTTCGACCAATCAATAGTTGTTGCATCGCAAGCATCGTTAGTGAGGAGTTTCGCTATATTATTGAGAGCTTCGCGCATCGTGCGTCGGGAACCTTCACCTAGCGATCGCAAGTAAACCTCAGCTGGGTGTAAAGTTAGCGGTACCGGTAAGGGATACGCCAGCGACTCAGGGTTGAAATTAAAATTGGCGATCTGCGCTTCGCAGCAGCGCTTCGCTATCGCGTGGTGGATGTTCACAGGCAGCAAGTTTTGAGGCTTTAAAACATATCGTCTGTTAAATCCAGCTTAATTCATAATAATTCGTTACAGGACTTTTTACGCCCACCCACACCCGTTTTCGGTTGCGAGAAGAACTTTTCTCTCCACCCATTTGGGGTGAAAGTCTCGTAGCGCAAGCGATAGTGATTGGCTTTTTGGGTAAGGTGAGTTGGGTGTTGGGGATGAGGGTGTTGAGGAAAAATAGTCTGTGTAAAAGTTAAATTGCGACGCTCTCAAATGTAATCGACGCGGAATTTATTCCTCCCCCAAGTAGTAAATTAACGTCTGCATCTGCTTGAAGCATCAATTATTTACCGTTTGAAATAATATAGAGAAATAGTTTCTACAATTTGTCATAATCCTCTGGCTCTACATCAGGGACTTTATTTAAAACTTGCTGAAATTTATCCCAACTACCGCGTTTTGCTTTTTCTTCGATATAATCTTTAGTCATCCATGCTGAAACTTGTGCAGATAAGGCGATGGCTACAAGTTGCTCAAGGGGTATATTTTCTTTGGCAGCTAAGGCTTTAATTTGTTTATATAAAGAATCGGGAATTTGCACGTTTAAGTTGCTCATGATATTTCTCCTACGTGTTGTAAGAAATATGCGGGTGTTACTACTCTAATGCCAAATTTTTCTGCGGCAAGTAAATCTTTTTGATTGTATGTGATGATAAAATCAGCTCTTGCTTCGACGGCTAAATCTATTATAAAATCGTCATCTGGGTCGCTTGCTGCTGGTCGCCATAGATAAAAAATGCTACGTTTGTTAGCGATGGCGATTAGGGCTTCTATAACATCATCAATGTCTGCATCGCTTAAGTTTATCTGTGCTTTTTGTCGTTTGAGGATTTCTTCGTACTCGAATACTAAAGCGGTAGAAATATTTAATTGCCAGCGGCTATCGTTAAGTATTGTTAATAGTTTGTAGGATGCGCCACGATTTGAGCGTAGACCAGCAAGTAGTACGTTGGTATCTAGTACAATTTGATACGGTTTTGTCATTTTTCTTGGGTTGCTGTTACGCAGTCAATAGTTGTCGCACTGCTGCATTCATTAGTTTTTCGCTGTCAGTTACAGTTTGTGTAAGTTTGGCTTCGAGTTCGTCGCAGAGAGACATTAGTTGGTTAACTTTGGTGACGATACGTTTTTGTTCTTCAAATGAAGCTATAGGAATTAAGGCTTTGAGCCTGTGATGCTTATATTGTGGTTGTTTTAGCCACTACCGTATGCCTGAACTTGTTAAATAAGATTCCTGTAATAATAGTTATATAGGTACTAAAAGCGCGTACAGTACCCAATTAATAGGTACTATACCTATTTCTTCCGCCAACGCGCATCCGGACCTCGCCCCAAACATTCCAGCCGTCCCTCAGTACGCTCTTGCCGTAAGATGCGGCGAATCAGGTCAATCCCCACAGTGGGACATCGTTCCTGTAAATCCTTAATAGAAAAATCTCCAGGCATATTGTTAAGAGCATCTAACACCATAGCTGTTTTAGCGCCCTTGACCGAGGTCACTAACCCGACTCGCTGCTCGAACTCCCGGTACGCCGACAGCACTACCACACCCAGAAAATACTCCCACCACGGCAACAAGCTATGCTGCTCTTGATACCAGTTTTGCGAGGACTGGTAAAGTGTATCGTAGTAGCTTTCCTTTGTGCGTTCTACAATCCGCTCCAAGCTAATAAACCGCCCAACCTCGTAACCGGCTTTGTATAGCAGCAGTAGCGTCAGCAGCCGAGCCATCCGTCCATTGCCGTCACTGAAAGGGTGAATGCACAGAAAATCCAGGACGTAAGTGGGGATGAGCAGTAATGGCTCGATTTCATCAGACTGCCAAAGGTTGTTGAACCGTTCGTGCAACTGTTGCATCGCAGATGGTGTCGCATAAGCTGGGACTGGCTGAAACCTAACAACCTTCGTGCCATCTGGGTGGGTTTCACTGATTTCGTTATCTACCGACTTCCAGCGCCCACCCTCACCGACAGTAAACTGATAAAGGTCACGGTGCAGCTGTAACACAACGCCTGGTGTAAAGGGGATGTGGGCATAGCTGGTGTGGATGGTGGTAAGTACATCTCGATAGCCAGCAATTTCTTGTTCGGAGCGATCGCGGGGCGTAGTTTTTTCAGCTACCAGTTCCTTAATGCGTTCCAGGGGAGCTGTGATGCCTTCTATGCGATTCGATGATTCGGTACTCTGAATAATCGCAGCTTGACGTAGTGTCTCCAATACCTGGGGTGCCTGCTCTTTGAATAGCTCCTGCTTGCCCTTGTATTCCCCAATCAGTCGGATGGTACGCAGTAGATTTTGAGTAATTGGCTGGCGTTCGATAAAGCCTGGTTCAAAGGATTTCATGACCATTATCGGTACACGTTTCACTTAGGGCTGCGAGTGTGGGAAAGCGCGCGCGAACGCTCTACCTAAACGCACCTGTCTCCCTGCTAGGTGCAGCATCACCTAGATAAATTTGCTTAGAGTTTTCAGGAATATAAATCCAGCCAAGGTCTTTTAAACGATGTTTCAAATTACGTTTTGTTACTCCAAGTTCATGTGCCATTGCATCAAGGTGAGACTCCTTAGTTAAGTCACGTCCCTTTCGTGTTTCTTCTAACTTATATCGAGGCATCAGCAAGCAACTGGCAAAATACTGAGCTTGCCACTCAATCTTTTCAAGCTGTCCGCTAACATTACGGCATAGGAACGGCTGTATATTTATCTCAATACCCTGCTCTAACCGTTCTATAAAAGAGCCAACCGCGTTGTGGTTAATGTGAAGTTCCCAGTGTCCAATCTCATGGGCTAATGTGGATTCTCCATATCCTCCATGCAGTCCAGGAACATCTTGATTGATTACAATTTCACGTTTTGTAGGCAGTATCAGAGCCGCTATTGACCCTTTTTCATCAGGTGGTATGCTTTCCCAAACAACACCTATATCCAAAAAATCAGCCACACGAGTAGCATCAAAAGGCCATCTTGGAGCGTATTTAGGGGTAGCTTGCATCCGACTGAGAAGGTCATTAGCCTGACGCTCAATTTTGCTTTTGGGAATGAAGCGATACTGCTTAAATATATTCAATTCGGCTTGTCCTGCTGATCTGATTGTGTAGCATCCCGAAGAAGTTTTTTAGCAAAATCAGGGTTTTCCTGCATTCTGCGTAGCAAAGCAGGTACTTGTTTGTTATAAGTCTTGAGAAGTTCACCAAAAACTTTCTCGTCATCGGTTGTGATTCGACCAGCCAGATACATTAGCTCCTCTTCGCGTTCGGTTAAATCAAGGGTTAGCACTAACAACTTAATGACCTCTTTACTGGGGGGATACGCGGCGTGGTCGTTCTCCAGTTTGGACAGGTAGGTGTAATCCACATCTACTAACTTCGCCAGTTCACGCTGACTGTATCCCTTGTCCCTACGGGCTTGACGAATAACTTTGCCAAAAGTCTGACTCACTGTTTTTTCCTACTTAGCTATAAATCATATCAGGGGTTGACTTTCTTAGTCAACATAAGTTAGCGTCTGAATAACGGGTTGACTACCTTAGTCAACAAACGAATTGGACACTGACTATGGGGTACATAAAAGTGAAAGCTCTTCGGGGGAAGTTTCCCCCGGAAGACTTTCACGTGAAG
>NZ_JBPAOH010000283.1:0-4791 GCF_050875635.1 Tolypothrix sp. VBCCA 56010 | reverse complement strand
GGTATAAATTCTTTGATTCCCTAAAGTACGTTCAGGAATCAATTTACCTTCAGATTCCCAACGACGTAAAGTAGAAGCTGAAACACCTATTAAATCTCCAAACTCTGCAACTTTCCACATATAGCTCATCACATCAAGGAACTGTAGATAAGTTTAGCAAGGTTTTTAACTATTTAGTTGAACTCTTCAGCCAAAGGAACGAAGATGCCATTTACAAGTAAGATGCTTATGACAATCAGCACTCTCGCAGTCTGAGGAAACAGCAGAAGACGCAAATAGGGATTTTGCCAGCAAGGAAGTTGAACATTTCCCTAGAGACATTGATTGACGGTATGAATTATAAAGACGTTCCTAAGGAACGTCTCTACAATACGTCAAATTTATCGACGTTGTTTGTCAAATCACCCCGCGAATATCCAACGCCTATTTGTTAAGGGTATCTTCTACTACCGGCACCGACAACACCGATTTTGTGACGATATGAAAGTTCAGCACCAAACCAGCCAGAAGCACTAGTCAGCGTACCGACAACGAGGGATAGTAACAATCCCCAAGGTAAAATTCTCGCGTCAGCATTGCCCCAACGCAAAAGGAAGTTGACGAGTGATAAAACTAGAATCGCAACGTTAAGTATCATGTGTACCCAACCCGCGCTGCGCTTGCGGACTCGTTCAATTCTCAAAAAGTCGCTCATACCGATCGCAGCTGCTAACAAACCTGCACCTAATCCGAGTCCGATTAGCCATATTGAAGCTCTAGCCCAGAAAAAATCACGAGTTAACCAATAGCCGAAATCGGTTCCCAAAGCTAAAGCTAAAAAAGCGATCGGGAAGATGACACTCAAAGGGTGTAAAGGATGTCCGGCGATCGCTACCGTGCTGGGTACACCAGTATCCATATACTCTCTGTCGTCACTTTCAATCAGTGGCGGAATATTGGGAAAAGGTGTAGAAGTTGTTTGGTTTGTATCTGTAGTTTCCATTTTATCCTGAATTTATTACTTTTTAACCGGAGGGAATTTGCTCAACGTAAGCTTCAGCTTGCAACGTTAATTTACCTGCTTCTACTTTTAGTTGCTTGACTCGCAGAGTCATTCCTTCTAAATCGAAGTTACTCAAATTCAAAATTTCGCTGGTTTGTTCTACCAAAGCTTTGGTTAATTCTGGCGATGCTTCCTCATTATCGCCGTATTCAACATTTTCTAGAGAAACACTTTGCCCGTTAGCACTAATTCTGGGTGTTGCTGTAAAAGCAACTTGCTTTTGACTTTCTTGTAACAATATACTGGCATTTAATGCCACCTTACCCGTTTCTAGTAGGTGAAAATCTACATGTTGAGGTTCAATTGTCATCAATTGCCCATTAACGTGTATTTTTTGATTTTGGAGTTGCGATCGCACATATTCAGAATTGAAAGCGCGATTGATATCAGCTTCAGTTAATACAACTCGCGTACTGGCTTGAGTCGGTTGAGTGAGTTCAACTTTGCCAAAAGCAACACTCAGAGGATTGATGGCAACGCTATTCATATGCATTTCTAATTCCTCCATTCGGAGGTCTTTTTGCATTACCAAACCTTCGCCCTCAATTGCCACTTCATCTACTTGCCCTTGAACCAGTTTCAGCGGATCGGTTTTGATATCTACATCTAAATTTTCGACTTCATCTAATTGGCTAGATAACCCTATTTCTGCGGCTTTATTTAGTGCCTGCTCTCCCAATCCTGGACTGTCTGGCATTATTAATTAATCTCCGATTTGACTATCCTTGAGTCAATCTAGAAAATTGGCTAAAAAAATTTATCTATCTGGCGATGGAGTGAAGATAAAACAGTTATCTATCTAAAAGTAGAAGGAGAAAAAATTAGTATTAAAATTCGCTTTTTTCTATCCTTAGTTATGCAGGCATCGCTCAAAAGAAAGAGGAAATCATCCAATACCCTGTGGCAACGTAGTATTAACACTGATTTAAAGAGTTTTTCAGAGGAGAACAAAAAATGGTAGCGACTTTAGATGATACTAAGCGCTCTGCGATCGCCACGAAATTGGCAGACATGAAAGCACTACAACAATTGTTGATTCAAAATGAGCAATTGTTTTTGAAAGAAACAAACGATTCGGAAATCAGCAAGCGTTTCCAAGACATGCTCAATGATGACCAAAAAAACTTGGGCATTTTGGAAACTGTAATCGTCCAGTATGGCGTACATGGCGAACCCAAAGACACCATTAAAGAAATGGTTGAAAAAATTGGGCAATTGATGCAAGGCTCAAAATTGAGCTTGTATGAAAAAGTATTTCAGCATGAATTGTTGAAGCACCAACAAGTAATGTCTGGCTTGACCGTTCACAAGGCTGCTCAAAAAGTTGGCGCTGACGTGATGTTAGCGATCGGACCTTTGAATGCAATTAACTTTGAAAACCGCGCTCACCAAGAACAACTCAAAGGTGTTCTCGAAATTTTGGGTGTCCGCGAACTCACTGGACAAGAGGCAGACCAAGGTATTTGGGCACGAGTTCAAGACGCTATGGCAGCATTCAGCGGTGTTGTGGGTAGTGTTGTTACCCAAAACAGCGACAAGCAAGATTTGAACATCCAGGATCTTATCCGCCTGGATCACAACAAAGTTAATACTCTGTTCACCGAATTGCTGGCAAGCAACGATCCTCAAAAGATCCAAGAATACTTCGGTCAAATCTACAAGGATTTATCAGCTCACGCTGAAGCAGAAGAAGAAGTCGTTTACCCAAGAGTACGTCCTTTCTACGGTCAAAACGACACCCAAGAGCTGTATGACGAGCAAGCTGAAATGAAGAAGATGCTAGATGAAATCAAAGCTATCGATCCATCTTCATCTCAATTCAAAGACAAAATCAAACAGTTGATGGACGTTGTTGGCGACCACATTCGTCAAGAAGAAAGCACAATGTTTGCTGCGATTCGCAACAACTTGAGCACTCAAGAAAGCGAACAATTGTCTACAGAATTCAAAGCTGCTAAGAGCAAAATTGCAGAGAAAATGGCTAAGTAGAAATTTAAGTGTAAAAGTGGGATAATCCCACCCTTACAGCAACCTAGGAAGAGAAGTTTTCATCTCTAATGCCTATCTGAAAAAGAGCAGCTCGGCAGTAAGTATAAAAGGTAAAAGTTTTCTCCTTCTTTCTTTTTCCTTTTGACTTTCCTCGGTGCTGATACTAGAAGCAATTTGCAAAATTTTCCAGATGTGGGTTTAAATTTATAACTCCTAGCACTCATGTGTTAGGAGTTTTTTATGTAATATTATGTCCGTGTTTCTTAACACTAATAAAAACCCCACAACCGTCGTAGAGACGTTCCACACCGAACGTCTCTACAATATGTGCGATTTATTAAAGATAATATAATGGCGTTTGATTTCCAAATAAATCTAGAAATTATCGGATATTTGTGATTTCAAAACAACATCGTAGAGACGTTCGGTTCGGAACGTCTCTACGTAACAACCGAATTCACTATTTAAGTTTTAACCGTGCATCCAATATTTGTAAGCGCTATATGCCATAGTCACAACTCCGGTGATAATGGCAGATTCATCAACTTCAAATTGGGGATGGTGCAATGGGTGATTAATGCTTCTATCTTTGTAGCCTACACCTAAGCGAAACATCGAACCAGGGGCATGTTCTAAATAAACAGAAAAATCTTCAGCACCTAGAGAGGGTTCGGGTAATACTTGAATGCGATCGCTCGTCCATGCTTCTTCGGCAGCTGATTGTAACAACTGTGTTAAAGCATAATCATTTTGCACGCTGGGCACACCTTGGCGATAATTGACTTGATAACGTGCCCCGTATGAATTGCAGACATTAGCGACGATTTGTTCAATCCATTTTGGTAGATTAGCACGAGTTTCCGGATGAAGCGATCGCACGGTTCCTAACAACTGCACTTGATCTGCAATCACATTCGGTGCTCTACCACCATTAATCTTACCTATACTCAACACTACAGGACGCAACGGATTCTGCGTCCGGCTAATCGCTTGTTGCAGTGTAGTAATTACTTGGGAAGCAATCCAGATGGCATCAATCGCCTCATGCGGACGAGCGCCATGTCCAGATTCACCCATAATGATAATCTCTATATCGTCAGCAGCCGCCGTCAACGCCCCATAACGCACACCAATTGAACCTGCGGGTATCGAAGGGAAAACATGAACGCTTAATACAGCCGAGACATCTTTCATCGCTCCATCTGCTACCATCCAGTTTGCCCCTTGAGCAATTTCCTCTGCTGGCTGAAATAAAAATCGTATCTTACCAGGTAACTCCTCTGCTACTTGGGACAATACCATTGCCGTTCCCAAACCGACTGTAGTGTGGACATCATGACCGCAAGCGTGCATTATACCTTTTTGACGAGAGGCATATTCCAAATTAGTACGTTCTTGGATTGGCAAAGCGTCCATATCAGTGCGAATTGCCAATAAACGATTATCGTTACCAGTTCCTTGCAGTTCTCCAATCACACCAGTTTTACCAATACCCTCTTGTACATGAACACCACTAGAAGACAAAACACCAGCAACAAAAGCTGCTGTTTGGTATTCCTGACCGCTGAGTTCTGGGTGAGAGTGAATATGGCGACGAATTTCAATTAAACGAGGCGCTAGTTTTATTGCTAAGTCTTTAATACAGGTAAGCATCGATCAACTAATCTACAGGCTTGTTTCCCATCATAAAGAAACGTTACAAAAATAACGAATGAGCGAGAGGGGGAGGGGGGAGGGGGGGAGTGGGGGAGTGGGGGAGG
>NZ_JBPAOH010000282.1:0-4876 GCF_050875635.1 Tolypothrix sp. VBCCA 56010 | reverse complement strand
AAAAATCCACGACTATAATTGAGGAATCGTGTAGACTTTTAGCCAAGGTTTAATCAGGTTAAATAGTACACTCATGTTGAATTATCAAACCGCCGGTTATTAAAAATGCTATTCCAACCATTCCCATTATTCCACCACGGATGTAATGAGAAATTAGAAACGGAATTGTGGTGGGAATTTAATTCACGAAGAAAGAAGGCGATCGTGAACCAAGTTGACTATATACTGCCGTTTGACATAATCTGCAAAGCCGGAGACGCTCCGCCTCGGGTCTTGTTTCCTTTTTTCTTATCTGCTGTTTCATCAATGATTAAAACTATCGGTCGTCCTTGTAGCACGAGTAAAATTAATTCTAATCTCTGCCTTCTTAACTCTGCTGCTGACCACGGTGATTCCGTTAAGAAATGATGCTGCATATTGATGATTTTCTAATCCTACAAATGAGCGCGATCGCGCTGGCAGCGTAAAACGCTTTATCTGGTGACACCATTCCTACATGAAGATATTTAAAGGCTTCAAAGCTTCTCAATAAGTGGAAATAGCTTTTGATACAACTGACAGTATTCGTCCACAAATTTTACTGTGGGCGCGCTTCGGCGAGGCTCAACCATACTCTCTGCGTAACATGAACGCGATCGCCCTTAATTATACTCCTGCGAGAGTGACAAAAAAGGGATAAACACCTAACCTGTCTTGGCGATCCTGAGTATTTCTGGCAAGCGGTAATTGAGTCGGTCTAGAAACCCCATAAACGGGGTCAAAGATGTTTAAAAGCGCTGGTGTGAAGAAATCAAGTCCTGTAAACTCTTTAAATTCAGAGCGGTTGAGATCGACACCAAACAAGAGCGTGTGTTGTATCGACCCTGTAGCAAATTTACCCACTAAATTAGATTGCAATGAGTACCTTTGAGAGTCAATGTCTTGCTGACCAGCGTAACGAGTTACAACACCAGTGGATTCATCAAACTCAAAAGGAAGAAAACCTTTATTTAAGAAGTTCCGACTGACATATCGAAATGCATTGCGGAGTGTCCAGTTTTTGCTAAAACGATGTTCCAAATCATACCCGACATCTATAGAGTCGCTTTCAACCGAGTCATCGGGTTCACCAGTAATGCGTTCACGAAGTGACTCCGAAGGAGTATCGCGAGGAACATCAGCAACTCGATTTGCGTAAGCAACAATTCCGTTATCTAATGGACGCCGATCATGGTAATACTGCAATTGAACGGTGAGGTCTGTCTGTTTTCCAATCTGCCAACTCAATACAGGCGAAACAAAGAAGCGCTCAATATCTGTATCAAAGTCCTGAAAACTTTCACCTTTTTGGTACAACGCATTTAATCGGTAGAGCAAACTGCCATCTGAAGTCAACGGACCAGAAATATCAAGGCGAGGTAGCACCAACACAGCATTAATTGTGGCGATCGCTGAATTTCCCTCGGTAAGAGTGGTAACTTGTAGTTTTGTCCCCTCTGTGGTTTCTATAACAACTAAAAACCATTAGTGACTTGGTTCAGGCGTACACCCTTTACCTGGACTGGAGAATCAAGAGTGGAAGATTGGGAGAGCCACTCTTTCACGGTGGTAGCAGGACGATCCAGTTCACGCAGGCGAGAAATTTTTGTAATAGAACGACAAATAAGCCCATCTCTACTTTCTGATGCCCAGGCAGACTGGGCAATCAGCACTCCTGCCATCGCGGTCAAAATCAGCAATTGCTGTTGCTTCCACATCACTCTACACACCAATTTGGCTGGCAATATTGCCAGGAATAATTATCAAAAAACTTAGTTTAATATTGAAGTGTATGTGGTGGAAGCATTTACTTTTTGCCCGAAACGGACTTTTTTTTGCCCGATCCGGACTTTGCACAAGACTAGTAGTCCGTCACACAACAATGCTTGGCTTACCAATTTTGGTGAATCTTTTTCTCCTTCTCTTCCTCTGCGTTCTCTGTCGCTCTGCGGTTCGTTACTTAAAGAAAGCAAACTTTGATTGACACACTACTAGGAATACAGGCGAATCTGATAAGCTTTGGGAGTAATACCAAATTGTCGTTTGAAGGCATCGCAGAAGCGGCTGGGACTGGTATATCCAACCGCGTGAGCTACCCCAGCCACCGAGAGCGATCGCTCTGCCAAAAGTTGTTTGCCTTGCAGCATACGATGTGTCTGAAAATACCCAAAAACAGTAGTACCAAAAACTAAAAGGAAACCTTCTTTCAGCTTGCGATCGTTCAATCCTACCTGTCGTGCCAAGTCTAATAAAGATGGGGGACTGTTCAAGTTGTGTATTAAAATATCCTTTGCCTGATGCAACCGCTCAATGTCATCTGGTCGCAAAACGGTTACGGTATTGTATTTTTTCTCGTCTTCACTCCAGTGCGCTAGCTGGATCGCCACCAGTTCTAAAGCTTTGCCTTCAAGATACATCTGCCGGATCAATCCTTGATAAGGGCAACTCAGAATTTGGTGCAGTATCTGTTGCATGGCGCGGTTTGTTCTGCCAAGAGGTTGGTGAAAACGCTGTACCTCCTTGCCTTCAAGCAATTGCTGCAACTTATTGGGGAATGGTTCTAAACCTTGACTAAACGACTTGATGCAGTCGAGTGTCATACAGATCATGATGACCTGAATCTGTTGTCCTAAGCGCCACTGTTCAATTTCCCGCATATCTGGAAGATAGTACAAATAGTTATGACCAGAAATCTCTTCATAGTCATCTTTAACACCTTTGAACCCTGGAGAAAGTACTCTAGAACTGCCTGACAGATAGAACTTTGAGATCAAGGGTATGGACTCAGTATGCTCCCTATCCAGGTTTAACGGTTGCCGAAACTCACCATAATATCGCTGGATATCGAGTCCGTTGCGAAGCTTGATGAACTGATGACCTGCTCTTCCAAACTGTGGTGGTACTTCACCGCTTTGTTCATAATCATTCTCGTAGTAAATAGCCTCTCCCTTCTGGTAACTTGCTTTGCACAGTTCATCAAACTCAGTATCTTTAATGATTTTCATCATCGTTGTCTGGCGCTATCAATCTTAGTAAAAAATTATTATAGGGATAATTAATGAAAAATATTATTATTTAAAGTTAAGTAGGTGACGAAGAATCTAGTCTATTTAGCGTTTCTAGGTCTATCAGCAAGGATAAACTAAACAAATTACTGCTTTCTTAGCCGCAACCATCTAGCTGAATAAGCTGCCGTGCGGTTAATTTACACTTAGTTTCTCGGAACCACCCGTGGGGGTTTGGTTCAGCTTTAAGTATGGCAATAATTTTAGTTGTCAGAGCGATCGCGCTTTTGATTAAGTTTGGCGATGCACCCAAACGTTAAAATATAAAAAATATACAATTAATCATGCAAAGACCTTAAGAAAAACTTTACTAGGAGTTTTAGATTATTCTAGTAACGAAAGTGACAAAAGAGGGATAAGATAGTTGAGCAAAAAAGTATCTGAAGTTACGAAATGTTAGCGATCGCTCTCTTGGATAAAAACTTTTTGATTTACTGAAATTGAGCAAAGAAGAGTCTTGGTTAAAGAGTCGAATCTGCAAAAAACTGGATCAGTTTGATTGTTTACGAGATGCCCCACTCAGATGTTTTGCGCTTTACATCCTAACCACTTTGGCACTTGTTATATCAACTGCTCTACCTCCGCAGCTTCTTCTAGTAAGTCTAAATCTTTGTAAATTTGTAAACTTTTAGCTAAAAATTTAGTAGCAATCGCTTCTGCACCTGGCTGATTTTGCTGGGTACGTTTCAGGTATATTTCGCCTAAAAGCTTGTGTGCAGAGGCTTCCAGTTTTCGGCGGTTATACTCTTGAAAAATTTGCAGACATTCTTGAGCGATTTCTTCGCTACGGTCAAGATTTTCTAGAACTTGCACCTCTAGGTAAGCACGAGCTATTTTGAGGGCTTCGTTGGCTTTATCTACTGTTTGCCCCAGTTCATCAAGGTAGGTTAAGCCTCTGTGGTAATATTTCTCAAAAAAAGCAATCTGTTCTTGTATTAACAAGTCGTCGCTAAGTGAGAGCCGTAGATGTTGTGAGTAGAGTAAACCAAAAGAGGTGTAGTCGTAGGCAAGATTTTCTTTATATTTGCCTGCGGTATTTATTTTTATAGCTTGGCGGATATTTTTTTCAGCCTGTGCTATTAGGTCAGAGGCTTCTGTTGAATTAGAGATATTTTTTACTAATAAAGCTTGACAGCAAGCTACTTGCCGACGACGCATAGCCACCCTCTCATCCTGACCTAGCTGTTGATGCAGAGTAAGGCTTTGTTGGTAATACTCAATCGCTTTTGTATAGTCTTTTAAATCTCGATAGCAAGCAGCAAGCCAATACCACAGATTAGCGACATTTTTTTCTAGTCCTAATTGTTGATAAAGTTCTCGACTTTGTTGATGGTAATTTACAGCTTGTTCGTATTTACCCCAAGCTTGATAAATTCTTCCTAGTTGAAAGTAGGCATCAGCGATATTAACTTGGTCATCCAACTGCTGACGAATGGCTAAATCTTGGTTTTCACACTCAATAGCTTGCTCGTATTTGCCCCATTCTCGATAGCAAGCAGCAAGCCAATACCACAGATTAGCGACATTTTTTTCTAGTCCTAATTGTTGATAAACTTCTCGGCTTTGTTGATAGTAATTTACACATTGCTCGTATTTACCCCAAGCTTGATAAATCCTTCCTAGTTGAAAGTAGACATCAGCGATATTAACTTGGTCATCCAACTGCTGACGAATGGCTAAATCTTGGTTTTCACACTCAATAGCTTGCTCGTATTTGCCCCATTCTCGATAGCAAGCAGCAAGCCAATACCACAGATTAGCGACATTTTTTTCTAGTCCTAATTGTTGATAAA